>NZ_JACGAR010000004.1:0-111136 GCF_020137585.1 Campylobacter sp. RM12654 | reverse complement strand
GTGATTGCGATTTTATTAGCATCATTTTTTTCATAATTTAAAAATTCAAAAAATTCAGTTAAACCATTTTGCATAGCAATCATAGGATTTAAAGATTTTTTGATTAAATAGTATAAAATTCCTATAACTACAATAATAAATATTATAAACTCATAAATTGAATTCATCATACTATTATGAATAGTATCATCAATATTTGCCTTTGGCATAATTGAGCAAACATCATATCCTGTTAATTTATCTTCTAAACAATAAGCTATATATTCTTTATCATTTTTATTAAATATAAAATTACCACTATTATCATTTTTATAATAATTTTGTAATTTACTTACAAATTCTTTTTTCCATTCAGGATTACCTAAATCATCTTTATTAGAACTTGAAATAATCTCATCATTTTTATCTAAAATTATAGTGCTAGAATTTTTTAAAGAATTTGCTCTAGTAATCTCATCGCTAAAATCATCAATTAAAATATTACCACCAACAACAGCTACTATTTTATTATCAATTACTACAGGTGCAAAAATAGTTGTAGCTGATTTTTTACTTGAAACATCTTGATATACTGAAGATAAATTTGCTTGTTTTAATTCTAAAGCTTCTTTATACCAAGCTCTAGTTCTACCATCAAAATTAGGGATTAATCTAAAAGTTAAATCAGATTCAGCCTTATAAACATCGCCATTTGTTAAACCTACAAATAAACCTTTAAAATCTAAAATCTTATTATCATCTTCTATTATTTGCTTAATAAAATTTGGGCTTACATCTTTTGCTTCTTCAAATTTTTTAGCAATTTTTTTAATATTATTTAATTTTACATCTATATAAGAATTTATATACAAATTCTTTAAAGTTATATCATTTCTATTTAATTCATTGTAATTTGAATTAATAATAGTTTTAACTCTATTTAATTCGTATGAAGTTAAAATTACTGATGCAATTATTAAAACTGCGGTAAGATATATGGAAATTTTTTGTGATAGTTTCATTTAAATCCTTTTTTGTAATAATTTAAAAAGGCGTAGTATAAATAAACAAAGTTAAATAAAACTTAAGTAATAATAATTATTAATTAAAAATATTAACTAAAAGAATACAATTTTAATCCTATTTTAAACAAGAATTTAAAATAGGACTTTATATTTATTTATCAATATTTTTTAAAGCCATTACGAATTGAATTCTATTCTTAACCCCTACTTTTTGATAAATAGTTGAAGTTATAGCCTTTATAGTTCTTTCACTAAGCTGCAAAATATTAGCAATTTGTGCGTTGTTTAATCCATCTTTTATATAATTTGCAACTACTTTTTCTCTATCAGTTAATAATTCATATAAATCATTATTATCTTGTTTATAGCTTTGATTAATAAGGCTTATCATATTATTAATAATATCAGGTAATAACCATATACCACCATTACTAATACAATTAATTGCATCTATAAAGTGAATTTTTTGCATTCTTGCATTTGCATAACCTTTAGCATTGCCATTTAAAAACGCTTGAGATTCTATAAAATTTGGATTTTTTGATATAGCTAGACATTTAAAATTATATTTTGATAATTCTTTTATACTATCAATATTATCGCAAATTATAACATTAGCATCTTTGTATTTAGCTATTATTACATCTAAATAATTTGTTGAATATACATTAAAATCATTCAATATTTCTTCTAAATAAGTTCTTAGCTCTTTATCTTCTACATTTATAATTATTTGCATCATCTTTCCCTTAAAGCATTTTGTTTGGTTTTAAATATTGGTTTTAATAAATAATCTAATATAGTCTTTTTACCAGTAACAATATCAGCATTTACTATCATACCCACTTTGATATTTAGTGGGTGTTCATCTGTTCCTAGATGATTTTTTTCTGTTACGATTTTTACTAAATAAAAACTCTCTCCTTTATCATTGGTTTCTGTATCGGCACTAATTTGCATAACTTGTCCTTCAAGTCCACCATAAATACTAAAATCATAAGCACTTACCTTAATAATAGCTCTTAAACCTTCTCTTAAAAATGCCACATCAGCAGGTTTAACCTTAACTTCAGCAATCAATCTATCATCAAGTGGAACTATTTCAGCTATATTTTCACCTGGCTTGATTACTCCTGAAACAGTATGAACATTAAGCTTTGAAACTATACCATTTACAGGGCTTTTTACTAAGGTTCTATCAACCCTATCATCAAGACCTATTTGACTTTTATTAATTCTAGCAATTTCAGCATTTGTTTCATTTAGTTCTTTTTTAGAATCATTAATAAAACCTAATCTTATTTCATTCAATGTAGCTTCTAATTTAGGTAGCGATAATCTTGCTTGAGATAATTCTCCCCTAATATCATTTAATTGTCTGCTAATTTGTAAATATTCAACTTCACTTACACTACCTTTTTTATAAAGACTATAAGTTAAATCATTTTGTTTAGATACTAAATTATAACTCGTGCTTAGATGGTTGATTTTTGATTTTAGTTCCTTTATTTCGCTTTCTTTTTGAGAAATTTTTTCTTTTAATTGCTCTATATTACTCTCATATAAACTTTGTTCGTTTTTTAAAGTCTGTGGGAAAATTTTATTTACTTCATCTTCGCTTAAAATACTAATATCAAATTCTTTACTATTTGCTTGAGCAAAAAGCCTAATTTTTTTAGCCAAAAGCTCACTAATTTTTACTTCACTCTCGCCTAAAGAACTCTCAAAACTTTTATTATCAATCTTAAGTAATACTTGACCTTTTTTTACAACATCACCTTCTCTTACTAATAATTCTTGAACTATACCACCTTCTAGGTTTTGAACTACTTGGTTTTGACCACTAGGCACTACCTTGCCCTGCCCCCTTGTAATCTCATCAATCTCTGCTACACTCATCCAAGCAATCAAACCAATTACACAAGTAATAATTATATAAAGCATAGTTTTTGTTTTTTGAGAGCTTTTTGATAATACAGCTTGTGATAAGCTATTCATAAAATCTAAATCATCTTTTGTATAGTTTTTCATCTACTAGCTCCTAACTTTGCTAAAACTTCTTCTTTACTTCCATCTAAAACTACCTTAGCATTATCAATTACAATTATTCTATCAACTAGATTAAGAAGTGATTGTTTATGAGTAATTACTATTAATGTTTTATCTTTGCAAGCTTCTTTTAAATTATTTATAACTTTTGCTTCTGTTTGAGTATCTATTTGATTTGTTGGCTCATCTAGTAGCATAATAGGTGTATTTGTTATAAACGCTCTTGATATTGCAATAGCTTGTCTTTGACCACCGCTTATACCTTCTCCACGCTCATAAACAGGCATATCAAATCCAAGTGGGTGAGAATTTACAAATTCACTAACGCAAGAAATATTTGCAGCTTTTATAATTTCTTCATCACTTGCATAAGGTGCTTTATAAACTATATTTTCTCTTAAAGTGCCTTTAAATAGCATAATATCTTGAGAAACATAGCCAATATGCTCTCTTAAATCCACTGGGTCAATTTGCTCAATATCAATACCATCTACATGAATACTGCCTTTACTTGGCTCATAAAGTCCCATAATTAATTTTTCTATAGTTGTTTTTCCACTACCATTTTTACCAATAATTGCAACTTTTTCTCCAGCATTAATCTTAAAGCTAACATCACTTAAAGATTCTTTTTTAGCTTCTGGATAAGCAAATGAAACATTTTTAAACTCAATACCACCTAAGAAATTATTTCTTCTTACAAATTTTTTGCCATTTTCACGCTCTACTGGCATATTCATAATATCATTAAGGCTCTTATAAGCTGTTTTAGTCTGCTCGTAATTTGATATAAGAGAAGCTACCTGACCCATAGGAGATATTGCACGAGAACTTAAAATCACACTAGCAACAAGACCACCCATACTAAGCTCCATATCCTTAATCATATAAACACCCAATACAACAATAGCAATAGTGTTAAATTGAACTAAAAACCCTGTAACCATAGGAATAGAACTAGATAATAATTTATTTTTTATACTTTTATTAGCAATTTCTCCTGTTGCTTCTTCGTATATCCATTGAGAAGAAGATGCTGCACCTAAAGTCTTAATTGTCTCAAGTGTATTTAAACTCTCAATTAAAACACCATTTTTAAATGCACTTGCTTGATATGTGCTTTCTATTGAAGTTTGTAAGGGTTTTCTAATACTAAATGTATAAATTAAAATAAGTATCATAACAACAACAGGAACTACTACTAAATGCCCTGCTAGAAAATAAATTGTTGCTAAAAATATTATACAAAATGGCAAATCCACAATAGCAGCAATACTAGCGTTTGCAAAAAAACTTTTAAGCGTATCAAATTCTTTTAGATTTTGCGCAAAAGAACCAACACTAGCAGGTCTAGAACTTAATTTAATATCCAACACTCTTTCATAAATTAATGAGCTCATAATAATATCGCTCTTTTTTGAAGCTGTTTCTAAAAAATAAGCTCTAACTAATTTAATAATCATATCAATTGTATAAACAACAAATACTCCTAAAGCTAAAACCCATAAAGTCTCAATTGCATTATTAGGCACAACCCTATCATAAACATTCATTGTAAAAAGCGGACCTGCTAAAACAAATAAGTTTATGATAAATGAAGCTAGTAAAACATCTACATAAATTGATTTTGATTTTTTAAGCGTATCCCAAAACCAATGCTCATTAGGGTTATTTTTAAGATTATTTATTTCATTTTTAATAACAAATTCTCTTTTTAAATAAAAAGCATAGCCTAAATATTCTTCTTCAATTTCTGCTTTACTAACCAATGTAGCTGCACCATCAAATCCTGGAAAAATAATACTTAATTTATCATTATCTTGAAAACTTTGTAAAATACATGCTTTTTGGTCTTTTAGCATTAAAATACAAGGCAATACTAAATTAGGAATATCTTTTAAATCTTTTTTCACTAATGTGCTAGCAAAACCAGCTCTTTTTGCAGCTCTACTAAAAAGAGATTTTTTATTATTTTTTGAAAATAGCTCTATACCGCCTAAATTTTTATCATAAGGCAACCCAGCTGTAAGTGCTTCGGCACTATAAGGATTGTTATAAAGCTTAGTAAGAATAACTAGACAATCTAGCAATTCATCTGTTTTTGTATTTATCATATTTCTTCCTTAACTTTACTTGTGTAATTTCCTTGAACTAAATTAATATTTAATTCTTTTATTTTGTTGTAAGTTTCTTCATCTTCTATACCTATTGCAATTATTTTTATTCCTTTTGAATTTAAGATAATTTCTAAAGCATTTTTAGCCCCACTAGCATTAACATCTTCTAATAAATCAAGCAATGTTCTTGCCTGAACTTTAATATAAGAAATATTTAATTCATTTAAAATACTTAAGTTTTCTTTGTTTAAAGTAAAATGGTCAAGCCCTAAAGCTATATCATAAGTCTTAGCAAATCTTGAAAACTCAATAAGATTTCTAATATTTAATTCCTTACTCATAGCAAGTTCTAAATAAACTTTTTCATTTTTTCTAGTTTTGAATATTTTTTCTAATTTTTGATAATTTTCTGCTTTTATTAAATCATTTGAAATATTTACAGAAATTCCTGATTTAAATTCTTCACTTAAAGCCTTGCTTAATACATAAATATCTAATTCTTTTGATAAATTAAGCTCATTTACAATAGGCATAAAATAAGAAGCATTTTTTAATTCATTTTTATATTTTAATCTCAAATATAATTCTTTATGATATACATTATTATCAGTATCTAAAACTTCTTGGCTAGCAAAACAAAAATCATTATTATTCATAGCGTTATAAATAAATGTTCTAAATTGCTCTTTACCTAAGATAATATTATCAGAATTATTTGATTTGTTTAAAGAATAATTAGTCTTATTTTTAATTAACAATAAGTCTAGTTCAGCAAGAATTTCATTTAGCTTTTTTCCTTCATAAGAACTTAAAGAACTGCTTATTAAAAACTCACTATCATCAAGTCCAAATTCTTTAAATAAATCTTTTATTTTATTTAGATAATTTACGCAGTTTTCTTCAAAACCTAAAGAATTCTCGCCTAAAACAGCGAAATCATTTTCATTAATTGAAAACACACATTCACTATCAAAAACCTTATCATTATCTCTTAAAATATCTGATAATCTTCCTAAAAATTCCATAGATTTATTAAAACCTAAAATCTTTTTTAGATTATAAGTTTCTTTAATACTTAATAAAAAGCAATATCCATTTGAATATTCTTCCCTACTTTTAATTGATTCAAATTTATTTATAAAATATCTTCTATTAAATAGCTTAGTTCTTTCATCTTTATAAAGCAAATCATTGTATTTATCTAGTGTTTCACTCTCTTTATCAAATATATCTTTAACCTTACCTACCATTGAGTTCATTGCCATTACCATTTTTCTAACTTCTTGGGTAAATGGTAGTTTATTTTGTATTATAAACTCGTGTTCAAGTATAGCTTCTGCTTGTTTTCTAACCTTATTTAGTGGTGCTAAAATCGCTTTTAGTGAAAAATAAATTAAAATCATAGAAACTATAAAAATAATCACTAAATTAATAAACAATTCTTTAAGGGTTGTATAAAGTTGCTCGTAAGCAAATGCAGGGCTAATTTGCACATAAATAGTGCCTATTTTATTCCATTGTCTAATCTCAAAACTCTCAACAGGAGTGCTAATATTTACAAGTTTTACAAATAAATCACTAACTCCATAAAATACTTTTTCTTTACTTTTATCATAAACTATCTCATCATTTGCGTCAGTGAATTTAATTTCTTGATAATATCCACTATCAAAAATAGCATTAATCATAAGCTCAACGCTATCTTTATCAACATTATCTAAAGTAGCAATTGATAATCCTAGTGAAGTTGCTGTATGCTTTGCATTTGCACTTAATTGCTCGTTTATAAAATCATTTGTAGTTTGATAATTTTTAACACCAACAATAGCTATTATAATTAATATAAAAACTATAGCACCTAATAAAATTTGCTTAAATAAAGTCATAAATCACCCTTTTTTAAATTCTCTAAATAACTAGACCAATCTTTTGTATATTTTGAAGATTTTGCCGATAATTTACCGCTTGATGCTTGTTGTGCTAAAAATAAGTCTTTAGCATTAAACGATAACACAGGCTTTAAATCAACTCTTTTATTTGCTCTTTTAATTGAATTTGTATTACTATCTAAAATAAAAGGAATATCGTTAGGTTTTTCATAATATGCTAAAACCATATGAGAAATCCATTTGCCATTTAAATTAGCATATACGTATGTAAAAAATAATTTTTCTTCACTAACTCCTAAATCAAGTAAGGTAAGATATTTTGCGATTACGAAATCTTCGCAATCTCCAAAACCCTTTCCAAGCGATTCAAATCTATTAGCCCAATAATCAGTCTTACCCCAAGTTATCATATCATCTTGCCATTTTATAATACTTGGGTCATTAAAAAATTCATTAACTTTTACTAATTTATTTGCATCATTTGTATTTTGTATATCTTGCATTAGCTTATCTAGTTTTTCAAGTCTTTTAACACTAACTTGTCCGTAAGTCTTCTCCATTCTAACATAAGTTTGTGGTTTAATGAATGAAGAACTAGATAAACTAATACCGATAAAAAGAGTGAATAAAATCACTCTTTTAAAAATTCTACTATACATTAATTACTTAATATCAGAGATTGAGCAAGCTTTATTAATGTATTGTTTTGCATAACCATTAACAAAACCTTCAGAAATTACACCCATATTATCAAGCATTTTGTATTGGGTTAATAAAATATTGCTCTTTGTATTAATTAATTCTTTAGCAGCTGAAAAATATTCGCTTTGAGCATCTAATACATTGATTAAATCTCTTTTACCAATTTTAAATTCATCTTCATAAGTTAAAAGTGTAGATTTAGCGTATTCAACATAATCATTTAAATAATTTAATTTATCATTACTAATTTTATATGAATTAAATGCGTATGAATTGCTTTCTTCTAATTCTCTTAAAGTAGCATTATAATCCATTTGACTTGCTAATGCCCCGATTTTACTTTTTTCAACATTTAGCTTATCTTGACCTTTATTAAATAGGTTGTATGAAAATCTTAAATAAGCACCTGCTGAAGTATCTTTAGTATCTGCTTGTAAATCTCTAAAGATTTTATCTTTTGCATAGTTTGCACTTAATTCTAAGTCTAATTTAGGTAAATAATTTCCTTTTTTAACCTTTGTTTCATATTCAAGCACATTGATATTTTCAGCTTGAATTCTCACACTTGGATTACATTTTTTACTAATTTCATTTAAGCCTTCAACTGAACTAGGAATTGCATAAGTAAATTCTGGCATTACAAGAGAATTAATATCTACATTTTTACCAAATAATCTTGTAAATCTTGATTCAGCATCTTTAAAATCGTTTTCTGCTGATAATAAGTTATTTTTAGCAAGTGCTAAACGGCTTCCTGCTTGTCTTTCTTCACTAGCTCTTGCAAAACCTGAACTTGTTCTATCTTTGATTAGAGCATAAATATCTTCGTGAGCTTTTACATTTTTTTGTGCTATTTCAAGTAATAGTTTAGTTTTTATCATATCTAAATATGCTTTAGTGCTATCATATACGATTTCATTTGAATTTTGAATTACTTTATAAGCTGTAGAATTTGTAATGTGGCTTTGTTGAGCCTTGCCATTCATATCTTTTCCACCATTAAATAAGTTTTCTGTTAAAACTATTGAAGCATCGTGAGTTGTGCCTGTTCCTTTTTGTTCAGGTTGTACATTAACTTTTTTCTTTTTATTAACATATCCACCATTTGCATATACATTTAACATTGGATAATATTCAGCACTTGCTATATCTAAGTCTTTTAAAGATTTTAAATATTCTTGTTTATAAGTATTTACACTTGGGTTTGTATCAAGAACACTAGCAATCATTTTATTTAAAGTAATTGAATTAGCGTCTTCAACATTGTTAAATGCAGGAATATTTAAACCATTATCATTTTTTTCATCTAAACTATCTAACATACTTGAAACAGATGAATTATTATCTACAACAGTTGGTTCGCTAGTTAATTCGTCATTGTTTAAATTAGTATCTACTTCACTATCAACCTTAGAAAATTTAGGTTCATTTGGTTTTCTAGTCGTAAAATAAGCGTCTTTATAGATAGAATTTGAGCGAAGATAGTTTCTAATCTCTGTTACTTTTGATTTAGACATATCAGCAGTTTCAACAACTACGGTGTGATATGTGCTATTGTTTACACTTTGTGGGTCACTAGCTCTTGCTTTTACCACCAATTCATTAGCGTATTTGCTACTATTAACAACTTTTTCAATATTTGATTTTATTTTGTTTAATGTAGCATAATCGTCTTTTTTAAAGCTGGCTATGAATATATTATATTCAGCTGCGTGCAAGCAACTAGCCGCAATAATAGATGTGATTAATGTTTTTTTCATCATTGTTCCTTAAGTTTAAAAATAAATTAAAGGTATTACTTTAATTAATTAAACTTAATATTTCCATAGATTTTTTACTTTTTTTTATAAAAAATTTTAATCTTATATAATTTTTAAGTAATTATTAAAAAATTATTTTATTTTTATAAAATTTAAAAATATTATTAATGATAAAACATCAGCACTTCCACCAAAACTAATGCTTTTACTTGAGTATAAAATATTTAATTTATTAATAATTTTTATTATTTTACTATCATCATATTTACTAAGTTTTAAGCAAGTATTTTTTACTTGTAAATAATTATCATAATTATAATTTAATCTTTTTATTAAACTCGTATCATCTATTAAATATACGATATAAAATAAAGTCTTTAATAAACTTATATCATTTTTAATCTTAAATGCTTGATAGAATTTAAAAGCCTTAAAAGTATTTAAAAATCCTTTCTCAACCTCATCTCTTATCCCCTTAATCCCAAATCTTTGAAAGCAAATCCCACCGATTGAATTAAGGTTATTATTTAACTCATTTTGACATAGATTTACACATAAATCTTTTGTAATTTTTGAGATATTTTCAAGCGATAATTCATCTTCACTTTTGCTACAAGCAAAAATCATAATCGCAAACAAAAATAAAGCACCTTTATGAGTATTTATATTATTTGTGGCATTAAACATAGATTTTTCTGCTATTTGACCTATTTTTTTAAGCCTAATAAAATCATTTCTTTTTGATAATTTTGCTAAAGTATAAAAGCTATCAAAATATTCTCTTAATTCACTTACGCTATCTAAAAAGGTATAAAAGTTCATATCATTATGAGAATTTGAACTAAATCTATCAACCAAGCCGATTTTAGGAGATAAGCTAACTTCATACAATAATGCCTTTAAAGCAGCTTTGCTAAAATTATTTTTAATACTTTTATTTATGCAAATATACACATAAAAATCATCAAATAATTCATCAAGCTTTTTATATATGCTAGATTTTGTATGAGTGTTATTTCTTTGACAAACTATGGCTAATTCATCACATAAAAAGCACCTCCTACCTGCATTTCTTAGCTTAATTGTCTCGTTATTAAAATACACATCAAAATCAAATAATCTTGAAAAATTATATTTATTTTCTAAAGATATAGTGAGTTTTTTTATATTTAAAGCTTCATCATCAATCGCAAATAAGCAAAATAATTCATCTAAATTAACACTATAATTTATGATATTTTCTAAACTAAGCACTTCGTTAATTCCGAATAAAAACAATTCTTTAACTTCACTAATATTAGCTATTTTATACATATAAGGAAGATTTAGGCTAAAGCAAATTACAGGAGTTTTATAAATATTTTCGTATTCAAGTCTTGCATTAAATCTCTTTTCTTTTTGTTCTAAAACTAGCTGAAGCAAATCTTTTTGCATAATTTCAAATTCCTTAAATGATTTTAATATAATGTATCCAAAAAACTATTAGGAATTTTAAATGAGATTATTTACAAAAATTACTTTAACATTTTTTTTAATTTCTTTTATAGTTTTAAGCATTACTTCTACATTTTTATTTTTTCAAAGCAAAAAATTAATTGAAAATGAAATAAGTCATAAAATAGAAGCTATTTCTAAAACCTTAGCAAATAATATAGATTTAAACGATGCTAATCTAAACGAAAATATAAATAAACTAAGCAAAGACTTAAACCTAGATTTTATAGTAATCATTGATAGCTCTTATAAAAGATTAACCCATCCAAATAAAAATCTTTTAGGAACTTTAGTTGAAGGTGGAGATGCTAATAGAGCAATTAGTAAAGCAGAAAGCTATATATCAATAGCAAAAGGCTCATTAAAGCGTTCAATTAGAAGCTTTAGCCCTATAATAAAAGATGAAAAGGTTGTAGGTGCTGTAATCGTTGGTGTTTTTGTTGATTATCTAAATCAAATTATCTTTGAAGAAAATAAATACAATATCGCCTTAGTAATTGCACTAATAATTATAATTTTATTATCAGCAAAATTATTAAATAAAAATATCAAAAATGTTTTATTTGGTTTAGAGCCAAAGCAAATCGCAAATCTTTTAGCAAGACAAAACGCAATTTTAAAAACCTTAAACGATGGCATAATAGCCGTTGATGACAAAAACACAATAACTCTAATAAACGATAAAGCAAAAGAGATTTTTAAACTAGCCTTAGTAGATGATGATTTAATAGGTAAAAACGCTAATATAATTCCGCATTCAAATATGAATGAAGTCTTAAGTACTAAAAAAGCCGAAATCAATCAAGAGCAAAAGCTAAATGATATAACCATTCTAACGACTAGAATTCCATTCTTTATAGATAATAACTTTGCAGGTGTAGTTGCGTCTTTTAAAGATTTAAGAGAGGTTAAAAAACTAGCTAGTGAATTATTAGATACTAAAAAATATGTAGATGCACTAAGAGCAAATCATCATGAGTTCTCAAACAAATTACACATAATAAACGCTTTAATAGAAAATAATAAATTTAATGAAGCAAAGAATTTTTGCGATGAGCTAATAAACAAAAATCAAGATAATTTAAATAGACTTACATACAACATAAAAGATAAAGTAATATTAGCCTTTTTTGAAAGTAAATTTGCATTCTTACAAGAACTAAAAATAAATGTAATTCTTAATAAAAAATCATCACTTAGCAATCTTGATGATATAAATATGCAAAACGATATTATAAGCATACTTTCAAATCTAATAAATAATTCAATAGATGCTTTAAATAATGTAAAAAATAAAAAGATAGAAATATTTATAAAAAACAATAAAAACTACCTTAAAATTCAATGTAAAGACAATGGCTGTGGTATAAAAGATAAAGCAAATTTATTTACCAAAGGCTATTCTACAAAAGGAGAATTAAGAGGATATGGGCTTTATTTATGTGCTAAAATTGCAGCTAATTATGATGGAACAATAAGTGTTAGTAAATTAAAAAACGGAAGCTCTTTTAGTGTAATTTTAAGGATTAATAATGATTAAGACAATAATAGTTGAAGATGATTTAATGGTTCAAGATATTAACAAAAACATAGTTTTATCGGTTGAAGGTTTTTGTTTAAAGGCTAGTTTTTGTGAAGTAAGTAGTGCGATAAGTTATTTATTAAATAATGAAATTGATTTAATCTTACTTGATTTAACTCTACCTAATACCGATGGCATTGAACTAATTAGAAAAATAAAAAGTGAATTTAATAAAATTGATATTATTGTAATTTCTGCTAGAAACGATAGCCTAAGCTTACAAAAAAGCTTAAACTTAGGTGTAATTGATTATATTCTAAAACCTTTTAAGCAAAATAGACTTGAAAGCTCGCTAAATCAATATAAGTTAAGAAGAAATCTACTAAATAGCAAAATCAATCAAGAAAATATTGATAAAGCTCTTTATAAACAAATTGATGAATTACCAAAAGGAATTGATAAAAATTCTTTAGCTCTTATAAAAGATAAAATAAAAGAATTTAATACTTGGTTCAATGTCAATGAATTAGAAAAACTAACAAATATTTCTAAAATATCTCTTAGAAAATATCTAACTTATTTAGAACAAATTAATTACATTGCTTCAAAACTAGAATATAAAGCCAAAGGAAGACCACAAATATATTATAAATTAAACTAATTTACTTATTTTAATTATTTAAAAGCTTTTTTAAATTACTTAAATTTACAAAATCTTAATTCTTCTTAAAATGAAAACTCAAATTATTTTTAAAGGAGTTTTTATGAAAGAAAGACAAATAGGTGGTGTAAATTTATACGCATTTTGTGTATTTGCACTTATTGTATTTTTCACTTGCTATTTTGGAAAACTTCCTAAAGATATGGTAGGCGGACTTGCTATTACTATGATTTTAGGAATACTGCTTGGCGAAATTGGTATGAAAGTGCCTATTTTAAAAAATATTGGCGGACCAGCTATATTAAGCATTTTTGTTCCATCTTGTATGGTTTATTATGGTTTATTAAATCAAAACTCAATAGATGCTATAACATTTTTCATTAAGCAATCTAATTTCTTATATCTTTATATAAGCGTTTTAGTAGTTGGAAGCATATTAAGTATGAAACGAGCAATTTTAATTGCAGGGTTTTTAAAAATGTTTATACCTTTATTTATAGGAACTTTTTTAGCTATTATAGTGGCATATTTAATAGGTTCAATTACTAGTATAGGCGGAGCTCACGCTGTATTTTATATAGCAATTCCTATCTTAAGTGGCGGAGTTGGAGAGGGAATTATCCCACTAAGTGTTGCTTATTCAGAAATTTTAGGCAATGCCAATTCATCAAATATAATAGCACTTCTAGCACCTGCTGCAATGCTTGGAAACTTATTTGCAATTGCTTATGCAGGATATTTAAAAAATCTAGCTTTAAAAAAGCCACATTTAAGTGGAAACGGGCTTTTAGTAAAAACTAAAGAAGAAAATATCAATTCTTTAAATAACGATACCTTGCCTTTTGATATTAAATTAATGGGTGCTGGTTTGCTCGTTGCGGTATGCTATTTTTTAATAGGAAAATTATTAAATATGATAATTTCAATTCCTGCTCCAATTATTATGATTATTATGGCTGCTATTACAAAAGTTTTAAACATAATGCCAAAAAGCCTAGAATACGGAGCTAATTTCATATATCAATTTGTAAGCAAAAACCTAACTTGGGCTCTTTTAGTAGGTGTTGGAGTTATTTGGACACCTTGGAAAGATGTAATTGCTGCAATTAATATTGCTTTTATAATAATTTGCTTTAGCGTAGTTACTACTATGGCACTTACTGGGTATTTTTGTGCAAAGTTTTTAAATATGTTTGAGATTGAATGCTCTTGCGTTATGGTTTGTCATTCAGGACTTGGTGGCACAGGAGATGTTGCAATTCTAGGCTCTTGTAATAGAATGGAACTTATGCCATTTGCACAGATTTCAACTAGAATTGGTGGGGCTTGCACGGTTATAGCTGCTACATTTTTATTTGCACAATTTGGAGTTTAAGATGATTAGCGTTGGAACTATTGAATCAAATGATTGTTTAATTAATATTCAAAAACATAAGGAATTTCAAATCGTATTTATAAATGAAGAAGAAAATCCTTATGCAAAACATATTAAGAACTTAATTCAAAATTATTGTAAAGAACACAAAAATACAAATGTCTTAATAGAGATAAATGATAAAGGTGCTTTAGATTTTTGTATCTTAGCAAGGCTAAAAACAGCATTAGAAAGGTTAGAAAAATGAGAAGAACATTGCTATTTATACCAGGAAATAATGCAGGAAATATTCAAAACGCAGGATTATTTGGAGCTGATGCTATTATATTTGACTTAGAAGATGCAGTAAGTCCTATGCAAAAAGATAGTGCCTTAAATCTAGTTTGCAATGCCTTAACTATGCTAAATTATGAATGTGAAAAAATAGTTAGGATTAATTTAGAGAATGCAAAAAACGATATTTTAGCACTATCAAAAACTAAAATTAATAGCATATTAATCCCAAAAGCTGAAAATGTAGAAGAGATTAAAGAACTTATCAAATACACTAAGAATTTAAATCCAAAAATTGAAATTTTACTTTTAATAGAAACTCCACTTGGCTTATTAAATGCTAAAGAATTAGCATTTTTAAATGGCGTTAGTGCTATTTGCTTTGGTGCAGAAGATTATACGAGCGAAATTGGTGCAAGAAGAAGTGAGAGTGGAGTTGAGATTGATTTTGCTAGAAATTATTTATTAAATGTATGTAAGGCTGCAAAAATAGATGCAATAGATACTCCATATACAAATATAAATGATGAAAATGGATTAATAGCCGATACAACTTATATTAAAAATCTAGGATTTGATGGCAAATTAGTAATTAGCCCAAGACATATTGATATTATTCATAATTGCTTTAAACCTAGCCAAAAAGAAATAATCTGGGCTAATCAAGTCCTAAACGCTATAAAAGAAGCCGAACTTAAAAAAAGTGGAGTAATTTCACTAAATGGCAAAATGATTGATGCACCTATTGTGAATCGTGCTAAAAAGATTTTAAAGGAAATTCTATGAATATTGATTATATTAAAGATTATGGAGAAGTAATTGCTTTTAACGGAGCATTTAGCTTAAAACCTAAAGAAAAATCACTTAAAAAGCATATAAAACTATCAAACCCAACTGATAATAAAGTCTATACAAATGTAAAAGAATTAATCAAAAAAACAGGCTTAAAAAGTGGAGATACAATATCATTTCATCATCATCTAAGAAATGGGGATAAAGTAGTAGGAATTATCTTACAAGCTTGTAAAGAGCTAGGCATAAATGATTTAAAACTAGCAATTAGTGCAATTTTTCCAACTCATGATTTTTTAGTAGAATATGCAAAAAAAGGAATAATAACTCAAATAGATACAAACTATTGCACAGGAAAAGTCGCAAATGCTATTTCTCGTGGAGAATTTAAAAAAGTAGCTATTTTTAGAACCCACGGCGGTCGTGCTAGAGCAATTTATGCTGGGGATTTAGAAATTGATGTAGCATTTATTGCAGCTAGTGCAACTGATAACGCAGGAAATATCAATGGAACAATGGGTAAAAATGCCTTTGGCTCAATTGGTTATGCTATGCCTGATGCAGACTGTGCTAAAGTTAGCGTTGCAGTAAGTGATACTATATATCCTTATCCATTAAGCAATCCTAGTATTACTCAAGATAAGATTGATTATGTTTTAATGGTTGATGAGATAGGTGATCCAAATGGTATTAAATCAGGCACAACTGATATTACAAAAGACCCAATTCAGCTAAAAATTGCTAAAACAACAGCTAATTTAATAGATGAAAGTGGGCTTTTAAAAGATGGTTTTTCATTTCAAACAGGAGCTGGTGGGATAAGCCTTGCAAGTGCTCATTATGTAAAAGAAATTATGAAAGAAAAAAATATTAAAGGCTCATTTATTATGGGCGGAATAACTGCATATTTAGTTAGTTTATATAATGAAGGGTATTTTAATAATATTTTTGATGTTCAAGGTTTTGATTTAGAAGCTTTAAAATCATTGCAAACTAATCCTAATCATTACGAAGTTAGCTCAAGTTTGTATGCAAACATTCACACAAGCTCTCCTATAGTAAATAGACTTGATTGCGTTGTTTTAGGAGCAACTGAAGTTGATACTAATTTTAATACCAATGTAATGACTAGTTCAAATGGATATATTATGGGCGGAAGTGGTGGGCATAGCGACGCTGCTGCAGGAGCAAAGCTAGCAATAATTACTACTAATTTAATTAGGACTAGAAAAGCTATCGTTAAAGAAAAAATAAACTCAATTACAACTCCAGGAGAAAGCATTAATGCACTTGTTTGCGAATACGGAATTGCACTAAATGATAAAACTTTAGCAAAAACCTTAAAAAACTCAAGGCTAAAAATACTTGATATAAAAGAATTAGCTAGTATTGCAAATGATATTTGCGGAGTTTGTGAGTATGAAAAATCAAATAAAAGAATAGTAGCCGTCGTTGAATATCGCGATGGCAGTGTAATTGATGTAATAAGACAAGTCTAAAACAATTAAAGAATTTGAAAATTAATTTTCAAATTCTTTTTAATTAAAACTCTTGCCAATTATCAAGACCTAATTTCTTCATTCTTACAACTCCCCAAAAAGCTAAAATACAAGACAATAAAGTCCAAGCAGCAGGAGCAAATAAGCTAAATTTTGCTAAATATGTAATAATTGCCGGAGTAAATCCTGCAAAAAATATTGCAACTAAATTATAAGAAATACTCAAACCACTACTTCTTACATGAGCAGGAAATAATAAACTCATAATAGCAGGTGCTAATCCAACAAAAAAACTAATTAATAAACATAAAATTATATGAATAGCAAATAATAAAAAAGCATTGCTACTACCTAATAAAACATATAAAGCCAAAAATGGAATAAAAGATAAAAGCCCAATAGAAATCATAAGAGATTTTATAAGACCAATTTTATGTGCTATAAACACTGCAAAAAAACACCCTAATGTCAAAAATATATTTCCTAAAAAACTAGCCGTATAGCCTAATTGCATATCATAGCCTAAGAATTTATGATAAAAAGTAGGCATAAAAATAATTAAACTATAAACTCCAGCAGTCCATAATGTACTAAAGAGCATACCTGTAAAAATTCTACCTTTATAATCTTTTAATAAATCTTTTAAAGGTGCTTTGTTTTTGTTCTCTTTTTGTTGCTCAATAAAAACTGCACTTTCATTAGATTTATTACGAATATATACACCAACAGGAATAATCAAAAGCCCGAAAGCAAAAGCATATTTCCAAGCACCATCATAAATATCTTGAGTAGTAAATATAGTAGTAATAATAACTCCAGCTAATGCAGATAATATATTAGCAATTCCAATGGTTGATTGCAAAAATGAAGCATATAATAATCTTTGCTTTTTATCAGCATTTTCTAATAAATAACTAGTTGCTCCACCGATTTCTCCACCTGCACTAAATCCTTGAAATAATCTTGCTACTAAAAGCATAATAGGAGCTAAATATCCTATATCTTGAAATTTTGGAGTTAATACTATAATAATTATTCCTATAGCCATTGTTGAAATAGTTAGCAATAAAGACTTTTTCCTACCATATTTATCACCTATATAACCACATAATATAGCACCAATAGGTCTTGCTATAAAACCAACCCCAAATAATAAAAAAGTATTAATCATATTAGTAATTGGGTCTGCTTCTTTTGGAAAAAAATTAGCACTAATATATACTGCAAAAAATGCGAATAAAGAAAAATCATACCATTCTAAAGCATTACCCATAGAAGCTGCTATAACGGTTCTTGTTCTATTTTTCATAACCACTCCTTAATATGTTATTTAAAATAATTTGAGTGCCAATAGCTGCATCTTCAAATGAGCTTTCTTCATCAGGATGATGAGATAAACCATTTTTGCTAGGTATAAAAATCATACCCATAGAAGCTATCTTAGCCATAAAAGCACTATCATGCCCTGCCCCACTTGGCATAATAATATTACTTACTTGTAGCTCATCTGCTGTTTGTTTTAAATTCTTAATAATTAAATCATCAGCAGGAGTAGCATTAGAATCTGATACTAATTTATAATTAGCGTCTAAATCTTTTAGCTTTTCTTCAATTTCTTTAATAAAATTTATTCTTATTAAATCATCTTCACTTCTTAAATCTATACTTATTTTTACACTATTAGAAATAACATTAGCAGCATTAGGCATTACACTACACGCCCCAACTGTTGCTACCGTATAAGCTTGTTTAGAATACTCAATAGCTTTATCATTTAACCATACGATAAATTTTGAAGAATTTAATAAAGCATCTTTTCTTAAATGCATAGCTGTTGTTCCTGCGTGATTGCTTAAACCTTTAAATTCCACATTAAATCTTGAAATACCTACAATTTTATTTACAATACCAATCTTAGTATTTAAACTCTCTAACATATTTCCTTGTTCAATATGCAATTCATAACTTTCAATAAGCTTACCTATTCCTAATTCGTTAAAAGTTCTAAATGATTTATTACCACCTGATTTGATTATCATATCTGATAATTTAGTATCATTAACTTTAATATCAAGTTGTTCTTTACTCAAATTACCAGACATTCCCCTAGAACCTACGCAAGATAAACCAAAATAATTAGGCTCTTCTCCTAAATAATCACAAAAAATTAAAGTTTTATCTAATTGTATATCTTTTAAAGCTGTAGCAATTACCATAGCAGATACAACACCTAAAACTCCATCAAATCTACCACCACTAGCAACGGTATCGCTATGAGAACCTATTATAATACATTCATTACTTTTGCCCTTTTTAATAGCTAACATATTGGCAAAATCATCATATATAACATTAAGTCCTAAATTTAAAAAATGATTTTTAATATATTTTCTACCTTCTTCATAAGTATTAGTAAATACCAATCTAGTAAAAGGACGATTTGTTTCTGTAATTTTTGCTAAATTATTTATATGAAATTTAATATCATCTGCAAGTATTTTCATATCAATTCTCGTTAGGATTTATAAATTTTGCATTAAATTTATATACATTTTTACCATCAAATACTTTATTACCCCTAACATAGTGTTCATTTATTTTATAAAGCATTTCATAGCCTTCATACAAACTATAATCAAGATTACTAAAACCATCTTTTGCATAATACTTATAAGTAGCTTCGCTTAAAATAACAAAATCAGCATCATTTCCAGCTTTTAATTCTCCTTTATTTGGCAATTTAAATAATTTCGCTGGATTAGTTGATAGTAATTTAGAAGCTAAACTTAAATCTACATTTCTTTTTTTACATTCACTTAAAAATAAAGGTAATAACACTTCAAGACCGGCAGCTCCACTAGAATTTAAAAATATATTATCATTACTTTTTCTATCTTTACTCCATCTTACATGGTCTGTTGAAACTACATCAACTAAGCCATTTTTTAAACATTCCCATATAGCTTCTTTGTTGGCTAAATCTCTTATTGGTGGGTTGATTTTAGCAATACCATTTAATCTTCTAACCTCATCTTCTTCAGAGCAAATTAAATAATGCAAACAGCATTCAACACTAGCTTTGTAGCCATCTTTTTTATAATTATTAGCAATTTCTAAAGCTCTTTTATTAGAAGCATGAACAACATGAGCTTTTGCTCTTGCACTAGCTCCTAATTCATATATAGTATTTACAGCTATATTTTCAACCCACTCAGGGCGAGATAAATTATGTGCTTTATAGTCTGTTCTTTCTTGTTTTATTTTTTCAGTTAGATAAATAACACTTTCATGGTCTTCATTATGCACTCCTACCATTACATCATATTTTGCACATTCAAGCATAACTTCATACATTAAATATGGTGGTATTCTAGGAAATCTAACAGGGTCTGTTCCGAATAAAGATAATTTAAAGCCACAAGCACCTAATTTTATTAATTCTTCAATATTTTTTATACCATCTTCTGGATTTATGGTCGCATAAAGAGCAAAATCAACATAAGAATTTTCTAAGCCATCTTTTAATTTTTTATTAAAATTATTTGCGTTTGATATAAGTAATCCTGCATCATAAGGCATTTCTACCATTACACTAATACCACCTGCACTTGCTTGTTTGCTTGCTAGTTCAAAATCTTCATTATTTGCTTGAGAACGAGAATGCACTTGAGAATCAATAGCCGATGGAAAAATAATCTTATCTCTTAAATCAATTGCGTCTTCACTAAAACCATAAATATTTGCTAATTCTTTTATGCTCTTTTGATAATCTTTTTCTAAAAATAATTCTACTCTACTAAAGAGCTCTTCTTTAACAACTAAAACACCAATACCTATAGTATCTTTTAATACTAATTTAGAAACATAAGTTTTCATTTTACTCCTTTATTAACTTATGTTTTTAGGATACTAGATATATTGATAAAAAGATAGAAAAAAATAAAAATATTAAAGCTTGTATTACTTTTAGTAACACAAGCTTAAAGAATTTGAAAATTAATTTTCAAATTCTTTCAATGATTAATTACTGCATTCGTCTAATAAATAAGCAATATGTTGCCAAGACATATTAGTAGCATCGCTAAGTCCTACTTCGCAAGTGCTAGATGAACTAAAGCCTCTTTTAACATTAGTGCTTGAATAAAATTTCTTAAAATTATTTGTAGCACTTATATTTAGCTTAGGAGTTAAAAAGCCTTTATATCCAGCAAATCCACAGCAGTATGTATCATTATCAATTACTATTTCATCAGCACATAATTTAGCTAAACTCATTATGCTATCTTCTATATGCATTTTTCTAGCAGCACACATAATATATAAACCTATTGGCTCATTTACTTTTGTGATTTTTAATCTTGGAGCAATTACTTTGTATAAATATTCACTCAAATCATAAACTTTACCTTTATGATTTTTAACTACCTTAGCTGAACAGGCAGAATGATCAATCACAACGCTGCAATTTTGATTAGATAAATACTCATTTAATTTTGCTTCATTAGCAATTTGAATATTTTCATAATTCTCATAAGCCTTTCCACAGCATAAATCATTTGGAGCGTAGATTATTCCAATTCCTGCCTTTTTACATAGACTTTCAAATACTTCTTGAATGCTTCTTTTATCACTCATTTTTGCATTAGGCTTAAATGCTTTATTTAAACAACTTGTAAAATATATAACATTTTCTTCTTGAGTATTTGTTGAATACTTATAATCATTTGCTCTAGGCAAGTAATTTCTACTTTGTGGTAAATTAAATGTAGCTAGTAAATTATTTAATTTGTAATTATCAAATTTATTAGCAATTTTTAAAGAAGTTTTTGCTAGAGCTAAAGTAGTTTCGTGGTGATTATAAGCAAAATTACCGATAATTCTTGAAATAGCTCCTTGATTTGCTTTTCTATATTTTAAGCTAAAATCAGCAAAATTAATACCTAAAGGACATACCATAGAACAAACCCCACAAGCAGCACAGGTAGTATCTACATAAAAATTATAAAGCTTTTTCATATCTTTTAATTTTTTCTTGCTATCTTCGTCGTTTAATTCTTCTAAACTCTTCATCTCTTTAAGCACTGCAATTCTTTGTCTAGGGCTTAGGCTGATTTCATTTGATGGACAAAATCTCTCGCAAAATCCACATTCCATACATAAATTTAAAGCTTCATCAACAGGGCTTTGGTTTTTGATATTTTTCTTATAAATATCTTTATCTTTTGTAATAATTACATCAGGATTAAATATATTATCTTTATCAAGAATATCTTTTATCTTGCAGTTTATAGCATAAGCTTTTTTACCCCACTCAATCTCAACAAAAGGTGCAACCATTCTTCCTGTGCCATGCTCTGCTTTGATACTTCCACCAAAACTAGCTACTACACTTGACATTTTTTCTACTAATTTTGCAAAATTTTCAAATTCGGTTTTATCATTTAAATTAGGAGTGATAATAAAGTGAATATTTCCAGCTAATGCGTGACCAAAAATAATACCTTCAAAATTAAATTCTTTAAATAAATCTTGAATAGCACTAATACCATTTGCTAAATCTTTTATCTCAAAACACACATCTTCAGTAATAACAGTAGCTCCAACAGGTCTTTTACTAGCTGCTATTGGTAAAAGCGCTTTTCTAATCTTCCACCATAAATCATATTCGCTTTTTTCTTTAGAATAATATGATTTAAAAGTTTTACTTGAAAGCTCTTTAATTTTAACTATATTTGCATTTAAAACTTCTTCATTATCGCTTTCAGTTTGAATTAATACACAGGTATTATTGTCTTTTATATCACTTAATAAATCTTTTAATTCATCATAACTACTAGCAGCTTTTAAACTAGCATAATCCATAATTTCAGCTGAATTTATAAAATCATATTTTGCAAATTCACTAATAGTATTTGCAGCGTCACTAATATCATTAAAAAACAATAAAGCACAGGCTTTATAAGGTAAATCATCAATAGTTTTAAGTCTTGCTTCACTAACAAAACCTAAAGTCCCTTCGCTACCTACAAATAAATGAGCCAAAATATCTATTTCATCATCATAATCAATGAAAGAATTTATAGCATAGCCTGTTGTGTTTTTGATTTTAAATTTGCGTTTAATTAATTCATATAATTCGCTATCATTTTTAATCTCTTCTTTAATAGCTCTAATTTCATTAATTAAATTAGCGTGAGTTCTTTTAAATTCTTCCACATTTGCTTTATCTTTAGTATCTAGGATAGTTCCATCATTTAATATCACTCTAATACTATTTAAAGTTTTATAAGAATTATCCTTAGTTCCACAGCACATACCACTTGAGTTGTTAGCAACAATACCACCAATTAAAGCTGAATTAATCGTAGCAGGGTCTGGGCCAATTTTTTTACTTAATTTAGCTAATGATAAATTAGCATTAACTCCAACAACACCACAACCTAAACTAATCTCGCTAGCATCATCATTTATAGCGATTTTTTTGAATGCAAACTTAATTACTACTAAAACACTATCCGTTGAGCTTTGACCGCTTAAGCTAGTTCCTGCTGCTCTAAAGTTTAATGGAGTTTTATATTTATTTGCTAGTCTAATTATTTCTTGTATTTCGCTCTCATTTCTTGCTATTACTACTATCTTAGGGACATATTTATAACAAGACGCATCAATTCCATAAGCAAAACATCTAAGATAGTCATTAAATATCCTATCTTTAAACATATTCTTAGCTTCATTGTAAAATAATTCATAATTATTCATACTATTTCTCCTTTTCTTTGTTAATCAAATTAATGTTATTTTACATAAATTATTTAGAATTTAAAAAAGAATTTAAAAAAAGATTTTTAATTAAAGGATTAATATGCTTACAAGTTTTATTATCTTAGCCATTGTTTTATCAATTCTAATTGGCTATAAAACTCGTTTAAATATAGGATTTTTTGCAATTATATTTGCCTATATTATCGGTGCGTTTTTTATGGATTTAAAGCCTAAAGAAATTATTTCTTATTGGCCTGTTTCTATATTTTTTGTTATTTTTGCGGTTTCGTTATTTTATAATTTCGCAAGTGTTAATGGGACATTAGAAAAACTAGCTGCATTTTTGATTAAAAAATTTGAAAATTATCCGTATTTTTTACCTTATGCTATATTTTTAGTATCGGCTTTAATTGCTGCAATGGGTGCTGGATTTTATAGTGTTTTAGCCTTTATGGCTCCAATTACTTTTTTACTCTGCGAAAAAACAGGTCTTGATAGAGTTGGTGGAGCTATGGCTATTAATTATGGTGCTTTAGGCGGGGCAAATTTTCCAACTTCTCAAAGTGGGATAATATTTCGCTCTCTTATGGAAAAATCAAGTATAAATCCCGATATTGCATTTTCTAATGCTTTTGTGATATTTTTATTTACTTTTATTTTGCCTATTTTTGTAATTAGTCTTTTTGTATTTAAAGCAAAAAAATCTAATATAAAAATAGAATTATTAAGCGAAAAAATTACTTTTAATGATAAACAAAAAACCACACTAATTTTAATGGCGCTTATGATGGTTTTTGTATTAGCTTTTCCTTTATTACACATTGCATTTCCTAATGAAAAAACTATAACTTTTATAAATTCTAAAATAGATATAGGATTAATAGCTATTGTTTTTGTAGCTATATCATTGCTTTTAAAATTAGGGGATGAAAAGCAAGTTATAGCACTTATTCCTTGGGGAACTTTGATTATGATTTGCGGAGTTGGGATACTTGTTAGCATTGCTACTAAAGCAGGCGTGATTAATCAATTATCAGGCTTTGTAGAAAGTAATGTGCCAAAAATAATTGTCCCTATTATGATGATGATAATTGCAGCTATTATGTCGCTATTTTCTAGCACTTTAGGAGTGGTTACTCCTGCACTTTTCCCACTTGTGCCTACATTAAGCAATGCAAGTGGTTTTAGTGAAGTTGTGCTATTTACTTGCATAGTAATTGGAGCACAAGCTAGTGCTATTTCTCCATTTAGCTCTGGAGGTTCATTGGTTTTAGGAGCGATTGCAAACGAGCATAAGGATAGTTTATTTAAAGGCTTACTTGTAAGAGCAATTCCTATAGGTTTTATAGCAGCATTAATTGCTGGAATTATTGTTATGAATATTTTTTAAGGAAAGCTTATGTATATAGATACTCACGCTCACATTTTTAGAGCAAATATAAGTTCGGCTAATGTAGTTAGATATGTGCCAAATTATGATGCAAGTTGCGAACAATATTTGGCTAATTTAAAGGAATTTAATTTTTCTTATGGAGTTTTAGTTCAGCCTAGCTTTTTAGGTTTTGATAATTCATATTTATTACAGGCTTTAAAAGAGCATTCTAATTTAAGGGGAATTGTGGTAATTGACCCTAATAATATTAGTGATTTAAAAGAAAAAAATGTCTGTGGATTAAGGCTTAATCTAATAGGAAAAGATAAGCCTAATTTTGATGATTATAAAGAAGCTTTAGAGTATATTAAAGAATTTAATCTTCACATAGAATTACATAAAGAATTAGATAAATTATTATTTATCATTGATGATTTAGCCAAATATAATGTAAAAATTATGATTGATCATCTTGCAAGACCTAATAAAGATACTTTTAAATTATTAGATGAGTTTAATAATTATAAAAATTTAGATATTAATTTTAAAGTAAGTGGTTTTTATAGATTAGATGAAGATTTAGCGTTTAGTAAAGATGTATTTGATAAATTAAGCGATATTTTTGATATAAAACGCTTTGTTTATGGAAGTGATTGGCCGCATACAAATTACGAAAGCAAAATAAATTATCAAAAAGCTTTAGATGATTTTTTAAAAGTTACTAATGATAAAGCTAAAATTATATTACAAGATAATGCTAAAGAACTTTTCTTTATATAAATATTTTTAATTCTTATTTAATTTAGTTAAATAAGAATTATTTTAAACTTAATATGAAAAGTCTAATCTAAATGATAAACTTCTTTCATATTAAGCCATTTTTGACCTGCATAGCCAAGCGATATTTGGCAAGGGTCTGTACAAGCCCACCACTTACGAGTATTCTCATCAGCTGCCATTTTTGCCATATCAGCTTCATAATCACTCCCTACATACTCAAAATAAGCGAATAGATATTCGCCAAAATTATAAATTGAATAATTACGAATATTACAAGCCTTTATCATCTCATTTACACCTTCCATAGGATTTGCGTGAAGTCTTTCGTATTCAGCTAATTTTTCCGGAATAACTTTTATAATTTGCCCAAATCTTTGCATTTTAAATCTCCTTTATCTTATAAATTTCTTTTGCATTTAAATAAAAAATCTTTTCTTTTAAATCATCACTTTTAAAATGATTTTCAATTATTCTAATCCATTCATTTGGTTTTAGCTCACTTACAGGATAGTTTGAGCCAAAACAAATTCTACTTTCTCCAAAAATATTAAATGCCATATCAAGTAATTTTGAATAATCCTTACCTAAAATAAAATCATCTTGACAAGATAATTTCATATAAACATTTTCTTTTTTAGCAATTTGCCTTAAACTATCTTCGCCACTAAAATCCTTAATATTTGCAAAATGATTAAAGATAATTCCTGATTTAAATTCCTTTGCAATTTTGCTAAAATTACTTAGCTCATCTTCATTTATACAAACTTCAAACATTAAATCATTTGCATTTACTAGATTAATAGTCTTTTTAAACTCACTGCCTAAGCAATATCCACTTGGCTTTGTATGTAAAACTTCTCTAAAACTAGCACCACCTATCGTAGCAAGGCATAAAGCAAGTAATTTTTTATGTTTAAAGCTAAGCATTTTTGCACTCTCTTGGCTAGGATTATTTGCATTTATTTCTACATAAACTCCACCTAAAAAATCACTTTTGCTAAACTCATCTAAATATTCATCAAAAGAAAAATCTCTTTGCAATCTAGTTGGGGCGTTTTGCACCCAACTAATATCATTTTTATCCCATATATGAAAATGCGTATCAATTATTTTCATGACTTTTTAGTCCATAAAAAGCTATATAATGCTACATATAAAAAGCAAGGAGCTAAAGCTAAAAATCCCGCACCTGTGCCATAACTATCATTTATTGAACCCATAATTGTAGGCATTATTGCACCACCACAAATACTCATTACTAAGATTGAGCCACCAAGTTTTACTTGATTTAATGGCAAATCCTTTGTAGCAACGGCAAAAATAGTAGGAAAACTAATACTCATAAAGAAAAATACTAAAATTAAAGCATAAACACTAATCATTCCATCAGCAATATATAAATAAAAGCACAATGCAACATTTATTAATGAATAAAGCCCCAAAATACTCTCACCTTTAAATTTTTTCATAAGTGGAGTTGTAACAATTCTTCCTATCATAAACGCAACAAGTGCAGCTGAGAAAAAATATGCTGATTTTTCATCGCTTAAAGCTTTTTCTCCTAAACTTGCCGTATGTTCTACTGCGTAATTTATAAAAAACGCTCCTGCTCCAACTTGAGCTGCAACATATAAAAATTGAGCTAATACGCCTAAGTTAAAATGTCTATGTTTAAATACATCGATTGATTTTGAGTTGTCTTTATACTCTACTTCTTCACTTACTTCGCTACCTTCTGGAATTTTATTAAACACAAATGCAAGTAAGATTAAAAACACCACTAAAGCAATTCCTACATAAACCATTTGCACATTAAACATATTTTCAAGTAATGCTTGTTCTTTTTCTGCAGCACTTGCATTTTCGCCACTATGAGTGATTGATAAAAACAAACTTCCGCCAATAATAGGTCCAACAAATTGCCCAAAACCATTAAAGCTTTGAGCTGCATTAATTCTAAAAGAAGCGTTTTTCTCATCTCCTAGCTTTGTCATATAAGGATTTGCATTAGTCTCAAGTGCTCCAAGCCCGCACGCAAGAATGAAAAATGCAAATAAAAACATAGAAAAACTAGCCATATTAGTTGCAGGAATTATTAGTAAGCAACCAATCGCATAAAGTGCTAATCCTGTAATAATCCCAACCTTATAAGAAAATCTTGAAGCAATCCAGCCAGCAGGAAGTGCCATCACAAAATACGCCCCAAAATAAGCCATTTGCAAGTAGCCACTATTTTGTTGAGTAATGCCTAGATGATTTTGAAAGTTTTTATTCATAACATCAACAAGTCCATAGCTAACACCCCATAAGAAAAATAATGAAGTTACTAAAATAATTGCAATTTTTACATTTTTATTCATTTTTTCTCCTTAATTTTCCCAGTTTAATGCACGATCAAGATGCATATAACCACCATCTGGAGTTAAAATCTGCCCTGTTGTGTGAGATGCTCTTGGGCTTATTGTAAATACTGCAGTATCAGCTATCTCTTCGCAAGTTGTAAAGCGATGACCTAGTGGAATAAATTTTGCAATTTCTTGATATTGCTTTTCAGGGTCAGGGAAATTTTTAATCCATTTTTCATAAAGCGGAGTCCAAACTTCAGCAGGGCAAATACAATTTACTCTAACATTATCAGGTGCAAAAGCGCAAGCCCACTCTCTTGTCATTGCTATTTGAGCGCCTTTTGCACTTGCGTATGCTGTTGTTCTTCCTTGACCTGTGATACCTGTTTTACTTGAGATATTTAAAATACTTCCTTGCTCTTTTTTAATATATGGAAGGCAGCATTTTGTCATTTCATAATAATGAAATAAATTGCTCTCATAACTTTTAATAAGCTCTTCAGTTGTAGCACTTTCAATATGAAGATTATCATTCATACCTGCATTATTAACAAGTGCGTAAATTGAGCCATATTTAGCCACAATTTGCTCTACAACTGCACTAATATCTTGCCATTTTGATAAGTCTAATTGATAAAAGCCGTAATTTGGGCAAAGTGCTTTAATTTTGCTTTCAAAATCACTATCAAGCTTAGAGCGAGATACGATAACAGGAATTGCACCTTCATTAGCTAAACACATACTAATGCCACCACCAATACCTTTTCCACCACCTGTAACAACTACAACTTTTCCTTTTAATCCTAAATCCATAATTTCTCCTTTGTTTTAATTTTTATTTAGCAAGTTGTTGCTAGTCGCCAAACGCTAAAATCATTTTGTTTATTGATTTCTGCTTTTGTTAATTTGCCTTCACTAATTTTTACGATTAGCTCTATTAATTCATCTCTAATATCTTCTTTACTCTTATTGCCATCTACGATTTCGCCTGCGTTTAAATCAATCACATCAGCCATATTTTTCGCACAAAAATTATTTGTACTTAGCTTAATCGTTGGAGTTACTGGGCTTCCTGTTGGAGTTCCACGACCTGTAGTAAATACAACTAAATTAGCCCCACCTGCAACCATAGCACTAAGCTGCTCTATATCATTTCCTGGAGTATCCATAAATGTAAGACCTTTTTTAGTAACTGGCATTGCATAATCAATCACATCTACAACTTTGCTTGTCCCTGCTTTATAAACACAACCAAGACTTTTTTCTTCAATAGTAGTTAGCCCACCTGCTATATTTCCTGGACTTGGATTTGCACCACGAATATCTGAGCCACTATTTTTTACATTTTCTTCAAAGCCATAGATTTTTTCATATATCTTTTTCTCAACTTCAGCATTAATTGCACGCCTTGCTAAGATATTTTCAGCTCCTATTAGCTCGGTTGTTTCAGCTAAAATTACAGCTCCACCATTCTCTACTACATAATCACTTAAACTTCCTAGCGATGGATTTGCACTAAGCCCACTATAAGCATCACTTCCGCCGCATTCAGTACCTAAGATAATATCGCTAAAATCACCTTCACTTAATTCACATTTACTAGCATTTTCAAGCATATCTTTAACTATTTTTATGCCTTCATTTGTTGTATTTGTAATACCACCTAGCTCTTGAATACTAATTGCTCTTATATCTTTATAAGGAGCTAAACTTTTTGCTAATTCTTTAACAGAATTTGAACTAATAGTCTCACAACCAAGCCCAACTACAAGTGCTGCATATACATTAGGATTTGCACAATTTCCAGCCATTAGCATTCTTGTTTGCTCTGCATCAAAATCAAGCTGACTACATCCGTGCTGATGAGTTACATATACAGCTTCAGGACACGCTTTAGCAATGTTTTCTACGACCTTATTAGCACATACAACGCTAGGAATTATTAAGACCTTATTTCTTAAGCCAAACTTGCCATCTTCTCTTCTATAACCTTTCAAAATTACTTTTTCGTGTTTTGAATCTTGTGCGTTTAGGTTTTTCTTATTTGCACTTTCTTGGCTTAGTCTTAAAGCATTTTCTAATTTTGAACTATCACAGCTATCTCCCCTACCACGAACGCCTTCGGTGTTGCTTGTATGAACCCACTCGCCTTTTTTTATATCAATACTAGCTGCTCCTATTACTTCGCCGTATTTAATAATAAAATCACCTTTTTTAATATCAGTTAAAGCGAATTTATGTCCGCTTTTAATATCATTTAATAAGGTAACTTCATTAAAAACTTCGCCTTTGTTTAAATCACTTATTGCAGTTGCAACATTGTCAATTTCACTAACTTTTAAAAATCTATTTTTCATAACACACTTTCTATATTTTTAACTAATTCTTTTGCATATTCGAATTTTTCATCAAGTGCTTTTAAGGTCTCTTCGCTTAGTGGGTGAATGCTTTTGTTTGCAAAAGCAAAACCACGAGCTTTAAGTAAAAGCGCAAAGCCCATAGGAAATGATAAGCTCATTCCAAATCTAATAGCAGGCAGCAAGGCTTTTTGAAGCTTGATTGCTCTTTCATAATTTTTCTCATTATATGCTTTATAAATCGCACTCATAGCGTCAGGGAAAACACATCCTGCACTTGTCATTGAACCTTTTGCACCCATCATTAAAGCTCCAAAATAATGCTCTTCACGACCCACAAATACATCAAAATCACTTGGCACAACATCTAAAATATGGTTTAGCAACAAAGCATCTCCACTGCTATCTTTAATACCTACAATATTTGGTAATTTGCTTAATTTTTCAATTAGATTTAAACTCATTGCAGGTGCAAAAAGTGGGATATTGTAAATATAAAGTGGGAGTTTTACTTTTGCTTGCAAGTCTTTTACATAAGTATAAATCGTATCATCGTTAAACTTATAATAATATGGCATCATAAGTAAAAGCGCATTAGCCCCTTTTATATAAGCTTCGTTTGCAAGGTCTAAGCTCTCTTGGTAAATACAACTTCCTATCCCACAAATAACAGGCACTTTATTATTTGCAGCTTTAATTGAAAGCTCTAGCATTTTTACTTTCATTTCGTATGGCATTGCTTGAGAATCTCCCGCACTACCATTACAAAATAAACCATCAAGTCCTTTTTCAATGCCCCATTCACATATCTTTAAAAACTCAACTTCGTTAATACCTCCATCATCTTTATATGGTGTATATAAAGCTGGTAAAGTTCCTTTTAAAATTCCCATAATTTCTCCTTAATTTTGTATATACAAAAAAATTAAATTTTATTTTTTGTATTTAAGAAAGAATATGCAAAAAATGATAAAAATTATGAAAAATAAATTAAATAAAATTAATTTTTTTGAAAAAGTGTTACTTTTTGTAAATTAAAATTTATATTTTGTATATACGAAAGAATTTTTATTAAATTTTTCTTTTGTAAAATATATAAATTTTAAAACTAAAGGCAAAAAATGATATATTTACCTAATGAATTAAGTAAAATCAGCAAAAATGTTATAAGTTCTAATTATCTTAATCTTTGTTTATATGAAACTAGAAAAAATGATGATTATTATGAAGTATTGTTTGATGATTATGCTCTTGTTTTTATAAATGATGGATATAAAATGATACATACTAAAAAGCAAGATTTTACAATTAATAAAAACGAGATTTTGTTTTTTACAAAAGGCTCATATCTGATAAAAGACTGCGTAGAAAATAACTATTATAATTCAATTATAATTTGTTTTAAAGAAAGTATTTTAATAGAACTAATTTATAAATATAAAGCCCTTTTAAATAGTAATTTTACAACCGATGAGCATATTTTTAAGCTAAATTCTAATGAATTATTAAGCTCAATTTTTACATCATTTTTGCCTTGTTTTAGTTATAAAACTAATGAAGATATTTTAAAATTAAAATTTGAAGAATTATTTTTAGCCCTACTTTATAGCAAGAATAATCAAAGTTTTTTATCATTTTTAAAAACCATAATTACCAATTTTAAACTATCTTTATATCAGATATTTTCGTATTGCGAACAAGATTTTCAAAGTGTAAATGATATGGCAAAAATATCTAATATGTCCTTAACTACTTTTAGCAAAAACTTCAAACAAAGCTTTGGAATTAGCCCTAAAGAATGGCTTGATAATAAAAAATTTGAAAAGGCAAAATTCTTATTAGAATTTTCAAACAAAAACATTACAGAAATATGTTTAGAAGTAGGATTTAACTCCCCTGCTTGGTTTATTTCACGCTATAAAAAAAGATATAATAAAACCCCAAAACAATTTCAAAAATCAAAAAACTTATATTTTTTACATTAAAACTATTAGAAATAAAATTCTTTTTTCCTTATAATTTTTTAAAAATTATTTAAGGAGAAAAGATGAAAAAATATATTTTAAGTATAGCATTACTTGCTAGTATGAATGCAATGGAAGTTAAAGAAATCAATGCTTTTGCTTCGCCTGAGAGTGTTGTGGCAAATAAAGATTATGTATTTGTCTCAAATGTGGGTCAAAAAATTGAGCCTTTAAACAAGGATTTAGATGGTTATATAAATATAATCTCAAAAGCCGATGATAAAATCAATGTATTTGTAAAGAATTTAAATGCTCCAAAAGGTATGAAGATTATTAACAATACACTTTATGTTGTAGATATTGATACTTTATACGGCTTTGATATAACAAGCAAAAAAGAAGTATTTAAGCTAGAAATTAAAGGCTCGGTATTTTTAAATGCAATTGAGAGCTTAGACAATGATACTCTTTTAGTAAGTGATACTGGCACTTATACGATTTTTGAAATCAATTTAAAAGATAAAAACTATAAAACTTTTATGAATATTGACAAAAATTATGGTGGTCCTAATGGCTTATTGATTGATAAAAATTCTTTATATGTTGTAGGGTATGACCCTAGTGAAAAAGGTGGCGGAGCTATTTTAAAAATTGATTTAGCTAGTAAAAATGTAGAAAAACTAAGTGATAATTTAGAGCAATTTGATGGAATTGTTAAAATTAATGATGATATTTTAGTATCTAGCTGGGGTAAAGAGCTAAATGGTTATATTTATAAACTTAATCAAAATAAATTAGAAAAGCTAGATTTAAAAGCACTTAAAGGACCTGCTGATATGTTTTATGATAACTATACAAACACACTTTTAGTGCCTGAAATGGCTAATAATTCTTTAGTAAAAATCAAATTATAATTAGAATTTACTATGAGAAAATCTCTCATAGTAAATCAAAAACTTAAAGCACTTTTAACCTCATCACTAGCCATTTCTATACTCCAAGCAGGTTCAAATACTAAATCAATATCAACACTATCTATTCCATCTACACTTAAAACAGAGTCTTTTACCCAAGTTATCAGTAAATCGTGCATAGGACAAGACTTAGTAGATAAGGTCATAGTGATTTTACAATATGAATTATCAATTTGTATATCATAAATAAGCCCTAAAGCTAAAATATCAAAACCCACTTCAGGGTCAATTACATTTGAAATTGCATTAATTACTTGCTTTTTCATTCTTTGCTCCTTTGTAATTTATATAAGTAAAAAAATTGATTACATTAATTAAAAGACCTATATTTAACGCTATATATAAATAAATTGATGAATTAAAATAAAGAGAAATTACTAAGCATATATTAATTAGCATAGTAAAAAAAGCTGCTTTTTTAATCACCATATCATCTAATAAAGGGACTTTTATTTTTCCGATTAATTTTGAAATAAAATGAAACCATATTAAAAATGGCAAAATCTTATAAATATGTGCGATTATAAAAGGTAAAATAGTTGCAAAAATTAATAATTTAATAGCTAAAGCATAGTCTAAAACATAAAATTCTCTCATCGCTAAAAACGAGCCAATACAAGCAAAAACAATATTTAAATTCCAATAATCTTTAGCCTTTCTTGTTCGTATTTTAAGTATATATAAACACCAAAATACAAAACAAGCTAGGGAAAAAATCGCTATACTTTTATGAAAAAATGCTAAAAAATACGCCACTAAACTAAGCCATAATAAATAATTTTTATGCTTATGAGTTAGTGCAAACATTGGCAATAATACACTAGCAGCACCTATACAAATAAATAAAATAAAACCTAACATAAAATATATATGAAGATGAAGAATTAGTTCATAATCTAAATATATAAGCCCGTTTAAAATAAGCACAATTAAACCAGCACAAACTAAGCCTAATACTAAAAAAACAACCCCACAAAACAAAGCACTTTTAGCAATATTATTAAAATCAAAAAATGATATTAAAAACAGCACAATAAAATAAAAAACACTTAAAATCATAGCAAATACGCTATATTTTAGTAATTCCAAATCATAATTTAAAAACGAATACATAATAAAGGCTAAAGAGATATTGCAAATAAAACTCACAAAAAATACACCTTTTATACTAAAGAATGCTTTTTCATAAATTACCGAGCTTAATTGATAAAGGCTACCTATTATTATATTTAAAGCAAATCCAGCAAAAAAACAATGTAAAAACGCTTTAAATTGATAACTCTCAAAATCGTAATTTGAATAAGAAAATAAAAACATAAAAGCTAATAAATAGCAAAATGCAAATATAAAATAAATAGCCACCACTTTAAATGGTGGTGCGAATGCGTTTAACATAATTTAACCCTTATGGATGGTCTTTACAAGCTTCATCAAAATTGCTATGCTCTTTAATTTTAGTAAATACTAGCCAAAAAAGTCCATCTTTTTGTGTAGTTTGAATATCATAATATGGCTTCACGCTAGGAAGTAAGCCTAAAGGATTTTTATGATTTAGCATAATTAATTTTTGATTAGGCTTTAAATTATTTAAGCCAACTCTAGCATTTATCATAGGTTCAGGTGGCATACACTGACTACTATCAAACGCTAAATATTCATCATTCTCATAAAACTCAACCGTAGCATTTGCTAAACTAACTTTTTTCCAAGATTTAAAATCAAACATTTTTTCTCCTTTTTTCTCACTATTCTAAAAAAGTTTAAAAATTTTGACTTTGACTTAAGTCAATTTGAAGTTCAAAAAAAGAAAAATTAAATACTTAAATAAATTTTTAAATCAAATTCCTAAATATATATTTGCTATAATAAACCTTATTTTTACAAGGTTAAATATGAATATAAATCAAATAATTAATTTTAAATTTAATTTTAAAAAGATTTTATACAAAGCTTTATTTATTGTTTTTATAATAATTCCACTTTTATATATTTTAATTATGAGTTTATATTTATTAGAATTTAATCCACAAAAATATAGTAAAAACTGAAAGCTTGTGAAAAATTTTTAACCGGATATTTATTTATTGATATTGCAAATACATTAAATATATTTTTTAAATATGATAGCTTTATTGTAAGACCTTTTTTAAATATAGCTAAAAATTATTATGATGAAGGTAAAAAGCTCTTGCCAGATGATAGTATTGAAGATATTATGTGGTGGGTTTTGTATTATAAACGCATGTATGGTTTAACTAATAAAACACAAGATTATAGTATGTTAGACAAGCTAAGCTACGATGATTATCAAGAAATCTATGAAATGATAAAAAGAGTGCCTTATGGCAATATTTATTATGATGTGGATATTATGACAGAATATAGACTATCTAATATGCTTGGTTTGGTTATGCTATATACAAATTATACATCAAATAGAGCTTATGAATATTATATAAAAGATTATGATAAAGCAAGTGAAATTTATGAGCTTTTAAATATAGCTTTTAATAAATACTATACATATCAAGCAGAGAAAAAATTGAATTACGCACTATATTTAGATGTCATGATAGATCTTTTAAGCACTTCGGCATTTAAATATTATAGTGAAAACAATTACTACGATGGAACTTCAAAAATAGATGTTACTAATATACCTTTACCTGATTATATTTGTAATACTACAGACACAATAAAAATTAATGAATACTTTAAAAAAGCTATTTTATTTACAGACGAAAGTAAGTTATTTATAAGGAGTATATATAAAGGTTCTGTTAATTATTTACATGCTTTACATAAATATTGCCCAGAAGATAAGGAAATAAGATACAGAATGCTTAATGTTATTGTTAATAAATTTCAACCAATGTATAAAAAAGGAGAATTAAATGATAGATGAAGTGCTTATACTAGCAATATTAAAAAGCTTTTGAATATATTTTGCATTTATTTTTAGCTGAAGACCACGAAGCCCAGCACTAAGCACAAAATACTCAAGCTCTAAAGCTCTTTCGTCAATAAATCTAACATAATCTTTTTTCATACCAAAAGGCGAACAACCGCCCCTAATATATCCTGTTTTATCCTTTAATTTATCAAGTTTTAAAAGGCTTAAGGATTTTTCTCCTACCGCCTTTGCAAAAGATTTTAAATCTATTTCTAAATCCCCTTGAATACAAGCAACATACAAGGCATTTTTGCCCTCACAAACTATGGTTTTGTAAATATATTTAATATCAATTCCTGTCTTTTTTGCTACACTAATTGCTGATAAATCATCATCTACTTCATAGCTTAATAATTCATAATCTATTTTTAAAGTATCTAAAAACCTTGCTGCATTAGTCTTTTTAATCATTTGCTATTCTCTGTCCGAATTTAATCGCACCAACTTGGCATTCAAGTTTTAAATCATCGCCTAAGATTAAAATAGTAGAACCCATCAAAAATCTTCCTAGCATTTCGCCTTTTTTTAAGCTTACATTATCATAGTTTTTCTCATAATCACTTGCATTTTTCATATTAGTTTGCACGCTTGTATCAAAATCAAATTCCATCTTGCCAACATTTACAGCCCCTACAAAAACCATATAAAAAATATCTCCACTATCTTTTTTGCAAGTTAAAACCACACGCTCATTTCTTGAATACAAATTATCATGCTTACTAAGTGCTTTTAAATTAACGCTAAAAAGCTCCGCACAAAAATATTTTAGATTTAAAACCTGCATATTACAAGGACTATGATAATTGTGATAATCCCTTGGGCTAAGATAAATATTTAAAAAATCAAGCTCATTTTTAGGAGTAAAACCTAAAAGCTCTTTAATATCATAATCTTTACCTTTTATACTAAATGCCTTTAAATTTGAGCTTTTTGCATAACTTAAAATAGTGCCATCACAAGGACTTATAAAGCCACTTTCAAATTCTCTTGGCTTTATTAATCTTCTAGTAAAAAGAGCTAATAAACTATCGTATTCTTTATAATCTTTAAACTCATCTAAAGGTATATTAAAATGCTTTACATAAGTTTTGTTTATATAATTTTGCATAATTTTTGGATATTTTATGCTTACTAATTTACCAAAAATTCTTGAAATTGTTTTTCTCATTATATTCCTTAAAGTCTAATTATTACTATTTCACTAGGTGCTAAAAAGCGTATAGATGGACCCCAAAATCCAGCACCACTACTAACATATAATTTAGTTTTTTTACCGATTTCATAAAGTCCGTGCAAAAATCCTTGCTGCATTAAAACAAAAATACTAAATGGGAAAATCTGCCCTGCGTGAGTATGCCCTGATAAAACTAAATCAAATCTACTCAAATCAAATTCCTTAGCTACAACAGGTTGATGAGCTAATAAAATATTGTATTTAGTATCATTAAAATTTTTATAAATTGGGGCTAAATCCATTGGCATTCCATATTTTGCACCCTTTAAATCATTTATACCACTAAGCACTATTTTGCCTAAATCTATGCTTTCGTTTTCTAATACTTTTATATTAGTTTGCTTTAATTTTGCTATGATTTTTGTAGCGTCGTGGTAGTATTCGTGATTGCCAGTTACATAAAAGCAAGGCTTATTAAAGGTATTTAATAAATCCAAATAATCAATATCATCTATGTTAGTATCTATTAAATCCCCAACAATTACTACATAATCAACTTCTTGTTCGTTGATTTTTGCGATTAATTTTTCTAAAAAATCTTTGTGCAAATTCTTGCCTAAATGCACATCACTTATCATTGCGATTTTTATTCCTAAATTAGCATTTAAATCTACATATTTAATAGGTGGAATTTTAATTGCCTTAAATATACCTTGTAAAAAACACCCAAATGCAACAAATAAAACGCCTAAATCACAAATCAATTTTAAAGTTTTTCTTCTATTTGTGTCTATATTCTTTACGCTTTTAAAGGCTATAAATTTAACAATATCATAAATTAAAGCGATTAAAAAGAAGAAGAAAGAAAAACCCAAAAGAATTGATAAAGTAGTATAAAGAAAATCAGGCAAAAAATTAGCTCTCATAGAGAACAAAAACACAACATTAGATATGAATAAAACTATGCAAACTACTAAAAAAAAGCCTTTAAATCTAGGGAAAATTACTCTAAATAATTGTCTATAAATATAAGCATTTGCAATAAAAACAGCAACGCAAAATGCAATAGCAAATAATAAATGGTGTAAGCTCATAATTAATTCTCGTAAAGTGATTTTAAATATTTTTCATCATGAATTATTAAGTTTTTATCATCATCAAAACTAATAATTCCATCATTTTTAAACTTAGCTAAAATTCTAGAAAAAGTCTCTGGAGCTAGATTTATAAATGAAGCTAATTGGATATGTTTTATACTCTTAAATACTTCGCTTTGTTCGCAAACTAATTTAGCTAGCTTTGCTTCAGCACTTAAAATCATTTCATTATGAACGAATTCTGATAAATAAATTAACTTTTTTGAAATTCCACTTAATAAAGCTAGAACAAAATCAACCTTAGTTAAAAACTTATTTTTAAGCTCTTCAAAATCAATCTTAATCACTTCCCCACTATTTAAAAAACTAGCACTCGCAGGAAAAGGGATATTTTCAAAATTAGCTAATTCGGCTACAAAAGAAATAGGAGTTAATTTATGCATAAAAATTTCAGCTCCTTTTTGGTTGGTTTTATAAACCTTAATATTACCTTTAATTAATAAGTGCAAATACTTACTACTTTCACCTTCCATAAATAGCATTTCGCCTTTTTCGTAGCTTTTAAGAATACAAATTTTTGCTAATTCTTCAAGCTCATTTTCGCTAAAATCTTTAAAAAAAGAAATTTTTTTTAATACTTCTTTCATTGGCACTCTTTTTACTTTCTTAAAATAGAATTATGAAAAATCATATCAAGGAATTACAAATGTTTAGATTTGCCCCATCACCTACAGGCGATATGCATATAGGGAATTTAAGGACTGCCGTTATTAATTATGTATGTGCGAAAAAATATAATAAAAAGTTTATTTTAAGGATAGAAGACACAGACACAGCTAGAAATATTCAAGGCAAAGAAGAAGAGATTAAGAGTATTTTAAATTTATTTGGGATTAATTGGGACGAATACTATGTGCAAAGCACTCATCTAGCAACTCATCAAAAATTAGCAGCAAAATTATTAGAAAATGGTTCTGCTTTTAAATGCTATTGCACCGAAACTGAATTAGAAGAGAAAAAAGAATTAGCAAAAAACGAAAAAAGAGCTTATAGATACGATGGAACTTGCGAGAATTTAAAACAAGATTTAAATAAACCATTCGTAATAAGACTTAAAAAGCCTAAAAACACAATTACTTTTAAAGATGAAATAAAAGGCGTTTTATCATTTGAGCCAAACGATGTTGATAGTTTTGTGATTTTAAGAGCTGATGGTACACCTACATATAATTTTGCATGTTCTATGGATGATATGTGCGAAGGAGTTAGCTTTATTATCCGTGGAGAAGACCATGTAAGCAATACTCCAAAACAAGAACATATAAAGGCGTCTTTAGGCTTTAATGAGAGTATGCAATATGCACATTTACCTATCATTTTAGACGAAGAAAGCGGTCAAAAAATGAGTAAAAGACAAGAGCATTCAAGCGTAAAATGGCTTTTAAATGAAGGCTTTTTGCCTGATGCGATAGCTAATTATTTACTAGCTTTAGGCAATAAAACCCCTAATGAAATTTTTACTATGAATGATGCAATTTCTTGGTTTGAAATAAGCAATATTTCTAAATCTCCGGCTAGATTTAGTATGGCAAAATTAAGATTTATAAATAGAGAGCATATTAAGATTTTAGATGATGAAATTCTAGCTAGATTATTGTTTAAAGATGAGTTTTTAGCTAAGTTTAGCAATGTAAAAGTATTAGCAAAATTAGCAAAACTTCACTTAGAAGAAGCAAGCACTTTAAATGAAATTAGAGCTAAGCTTAGTGGATATTTTCTACCATTTAATGTAGTTTTTGCTAACAATTTAGATTTTAGTGAGAGTGCGAAATTATTAAAAGCTGAATTAGAAAAATCAAACATACCTAGCAAATACGAAGAATTTAAACTAAATCACAACGCTAATTTAAAAGGCAAACAATTATTTATGAGCTTAAGATTATTGCTTAGCGGTTCAGCTCACGGCCCTGAATTAGCACAAATTTATGAGATTATGCAACCTTGTATGAGTGAGTTTTTAAAGGTAAAAGATGAGCTTTGCTGATATTGTAGTTTTACTATTTGTATTGATAATAAGAGGACTAAATATTTATTCATATTTAGTTATTGCCTATTGTTTATTTTCGTTTTTTCCACAAGCTTTTACAAGCCCTATCGGATATAAAATATACAATATTGTATATAAATTAGTAAGACCTGCCTTTGATTTAGTATATATGATAATACCGCCTAGATTTTTAAATATAGGTATGGTAAGTCTTGCTCCTATTGCTGTTTTTGTAGGAATACATTTATTACAAATCGGATTATTTGAATTAGTAAAAATCGTAAAAGGATTATTATGAAAAAATTAATTAGTATATTGTTAATTACTCAAGCTTTATTTTCATATACTTATGAAGAATTAAAAAATGAGCCAAACTCACTTGCTAAGGACTTTTTTTTATATAATTTATTAAAAAATAATGAGATAAAAAAAGAAGATTTAAAAGAATTTAAAACACATATTTTCCGTTTTGCTGGAGTTATGAAAAAAGAATATGAAAAACTAAGCAAAGATATTAAAGAAGAGCCAAAGACATTACCTGCTGATTCTTGCTATAATTATTCAATCAATTCTATAATGAACGCAGATGAAAAATGTCAGATATTTAGACTAAAAGAAATAAATTTTGCAAAAAAGTTAAGCAAAGAAAACCTAATAAAACTAGCAAATATTTATAAACAAAAAGATAAAAATCTAAGCTCGCAATTAAGCATATTAGCTAACAAAAACCCTGTGGCAGAAAGCATTAAAAAAGGTGATGGAAAAACCTTAATGAAGCTTTATTATGATGGATATAAGCTAGATGATTTTTCTCCAGGGCCACTTACTCGTGCTAGTATGATGGAACACCCTAATGCTTATAAATTTTTAAACTCAGCTATAGTAGATGATAAATATCCAAAAATAAAAGAAAAATTAGCAAGTCTTGATAAAGAAGACGCTAAAGAAGATTTAGCATTTGTATTAGGTTTAAATGCACTTATGTTTAATAAAAATGCCTTAGCAGAAAAATACTTTTTAAGAGCTAATAAAACTTATAAATATAAAAGACCAAAGGATAATGCTTTATTTTTTGCTTATTTAGCTAGTAATAAAACTAGGCATTTAGATACTTTAGCAAATAGTGATGATTTAAATATTTATAGTATTTTAGCAAAAGAGCTAACAAACACACCATTACCGACCATCATCACACCAAATCCTACAAAAAGCATAGATTATCCTATAAATAATGCTTTAGTTCAAGCTAGATTTATGAATGACATTAAAAACGCTGATACTCAAAAGCTTAGTGAAATGCAAGAATATTTTAATACCAAAAATACTCAAGGACAATATCTAGTAATTAGCGATAAATTAAGTAATTTTAAAGATAATATTTATCCAATACCATTTCCTGAAGAATTAGCCAATTATAGCGTAGAGCAAAAAGCACTAATTTTAGCTATTGCTAAACAAGAAAGCAGATTTTTACCAGCTTCTGTAAGCACTTCTTATGCTTTAGGTATGATGCAATTTATGCCTTTTGTAGCAAGACATACTGCTAAAGTTGATTTTAATGATAATGATTTTGATGTTACTCAAATGTTTGACCCAAAAATAGCTTATAAATTCGCAAACGCTCATATAAATACGCTTAAAAAAGGAGTTAAGCATCCTATATTTATAGCTTATGCTTATAACGGAGGCTTAGGATTTACTCAAAGAATGCTAAAAAAAGATTATATGTTTAATCCAAATTCTAAATTAAAATCATACGAACCATTCTTATCAATGGAGCTTGTGCCTTATTTAGAAAGTAGATTGTATGGTAAAAAAGTTTTAGCAAACTATTATATCTACCTAAAAATATTAGGTCAAAATGTAAAAATGAGTGATTTAATAAAACAAATAGATAAAAATCAATAATATAGGTATTTTTACCTATATTATCCTTAGCTTTTGCACTAAATTATAAGAGCTAAAAACCATTTAAGGCTTAAATACTAGTATAAAAAAACAATTCAAATGATTTTAATAACTTACTTTATAATAATTGATATATGCTTTAAATATTGCAGTAATAAAAAATAAATTATATTTTGGGTTTAAAATTGCTATCAAATGTTTTTAAAAATACTTAATTTTTATATATGCTTATTTAAAAACTATATGACTTATTTAAATTCTTAAAAATTATTTTATAAAATATAAGAACTCTTATTTTATATACTTTTCATACTTAATTGTAATTTACAAAATTAATTCAGAGCTTGCAATCTATTTTTGTGTAAAAATATAATATTTACTAAATTTTACCATCAATAAAAATAAACATTAAAAGATATTTTAAATTAAGATAAATTAGGAATTTCAAATTGAAATTCCTAAAATTAAGGATAAATCCTTGTAAGACTAGTTTTTAATAAATTATTATTCTACTTCTGCATCTACTGCATCATCTTTTTCGCTTTTTTTAGCGTCTTTGCTATCATCTTTTTTGTAAAGATTTTCAGCTAATTTATGACTTGCGTCGCTTAGTTTTTTCATTTTCTCATCTATTTGAGCTTTTGTTGCATTTTCGTTATTTACTACATCATTTAGCTCATTTATTGCACCCTCAATCTCTTGTTTAATTGCAGGTTCAACTTTATCTCCTAAATCATTTAGGCTTTTTTGAACTTGATGAACTAGGCTTTGAGCTTGATTTTTCGCATCTACTACTTCTCTTCTTAATTTATCAGCTTCTTTGTTTTTCTCAGCTTCGTTTATCATATTTTTAATCTCTTCATCACTTAATCCGCTTGAACCTGTGATTGTGATATTTTGAGCTTTACCACTTGCTTTATCTAATGCACTTACCGTTAAAATACCATTTGCATCAATATCAAATGTAACTTCAATTTGTGGCACACCTCTTGGAGCTGCTGGGATACCTTCAAGGTTAAAATTACCAAGAGATTTATTATCACGGCTAAACTCACGCTCACCTTGTAAAACATTAATAGTAACTGCACTTTGATTATCTTCTGCAGTTGAGAATGTTTGACTTTTTTTCGTAGGAATTGTTGCACCTTTTTCTATAATTTTACTCATAACTCCGCCTAAAGTTTCAATTCCAAGACTAAGTGGAGTAACATCAAGTAAAAGCACATCTTTTACATCACCTTGAATAATTCCTGCTTGAGTAGCAGCACCCATTGCAACAACTTCATCAGGATTTACGCTTTTATTTAGTTCTTTTCCAAATACTTTTTTAACTTCTTCTTGAACTAAAGGCACACGAGTTGAACCTCCAACCATTACTACTTCTTTAATCTCGTTTTTACTAATTCCTGCTTCACTTATAACTTCATTAATTTTTGTAATAGTTTCAGCTACAAGTGAGTCAATCATTCCTTCAAATTGAGCTTTTGTGATAGTTTTTACAAGGTGTTTTGGACCTGTTGCATCAGCTGTAATGAATGGTAAATTCACTTCAGTTTGATTTGTGCTTGAAAGCTCTTTTTTAGCGTTTTCTGCTGCTTCTTTTAATCTTTGTAAAGCCATTTTGTCATTTCTTAAATCAATTCCTTGCTCATTTTTAAACTCAGTTGCTAAGAAATCAATTAATTTATTATCAAAATCATCTCCACCTAAAAACGCATTACCACCAGTTGCTAAAACTTCTACAACACCATCACCAGTTTCTAAGATTGTAACGTCAAATGTCCCACCACCTAGGTCATATACTGCAATTTTTTCAGCACTTACTTTATCAAGACCATAAGCTAGAGCTGCTGCGGTTGGTTCGTTTATAATTCTTAATACATTTAATCCTGCGATTTGACCTGCTTCTTTAGTAGCTTTTCTTTGTGCATCGTTAAAGTATGCTGGAACGGTAATTACTGCATCAGTTACAGATGTTCCTAAATAGCTTTCAGCATCTTCTTTAAGTTTCATTAAAACTTTTGAAGAAATTTCTTGTGGAGTGTAAGTTTTACCTGCAATTTCTATCGCACAAGCACCATTTCTATCTACTATTTTATAAGGTAAATGTTTTGCCGCTTCTTTAGCATTGTCTTCATTCATCATAAGACCCATAATTCTTTTAATTGAATAAATTGTTTTTTCAGGGTTTGCTACTGCTTGGCGTTTTGCACTATCACCTACTAAAACTTCGCCTTTATCTGTAAATGCTACAATTGAAGGAGTTGTGTTTTTTCCTTCTTTATTTGGAATTACTTTTTTTTCTCCACGCTCATAAATTGCTACACATGAATTTGTTGTTCCTAAATCTATACCTATTGCTTTTCCCATAATTTTCTCCTTTTATTTTGATACGCTTACTTTGCAAGCTCTAATTATTCTGTCATTTATCATATAACCCTTTTGAAACATAGCTGCAACACAATTTGGTTCAAGCTCTGCTTCAACATGCATCATAGCTTCGTGATAACTAGGGTCAAATTCATCACCTTCATTAGCTACGATTTCTTTAATTCCGTGTTTTGCTAGGATATTTTTAAATAAACTTAAAGTATTATCAATACCTTGTTTAAGTTGTTTTGAAAACTCATCATCTGCTTCAAAATTACTAGCATTTTCTAATGCGTCTAAAACAGGTATTAAATCCTTAAGCAATCCTTCTTGTGCATATAAAACTGCACTTTGCTTATCTTTTTCTAAGCGTTTTTTATAATTTTCAAAATCTGCATTAGCTCTAAGATAAGCGTCTTTTAATTTTGCAAATTCTTCATTTGCCTTATCAAGCTCTGCTCTTAAAGCAATTTCTTCATTACTTAACTCATTTTGTTCGCATTCACAATTTTCATTGCATTCGCAAACTTCTTCGTTATTTACTACATTTTCTTCTTGCGTGGCTTTTTCGCTCATATCGCCTCCCTTAATTGATTTAAAACATTTTCATAGTCTGTAAAAATACTACCTGCAATTATTAAAGAGCTTTTATTTTGCATATAATTACAATCTAATTTAACTCCCATAAAATCAGGTAAAAATAGCTCATCATAAATCAAGTTATTAGTAAAATAATCAAGTAACTTTAAATTCATAATAGAACTAAATGAAGAAAGTTTTACAATATTTGCAAAAATTTTTTCTCCACATATAAAGTTAATTTTATTTTTAAAAGAATTTTCAATATCACTTAAAGTATTTATTAAATTTAATCTATATAAAATCGTCTTAATATCATTTATCTCGTATCCTTTTAACTGATTAAAAAGTATATTTAATTCATCGTTAAAATCAATCAAAACCCTATTTTCTATAAAATCTAAAATAATAAATCTATTTTCAATGTTTAAAATATCATTTAAAAATATTTTTTTGTTATCAACAATAAGGAAAAACAAATCATTCTCGTTAGCAACTCTTAATAAATTTAAAGTTGAGTTTAATTCTAATTTAGAATTTAATTCATAATTAAAAAATTGCTTCCAATAATATTTCATAGCTTTTTGAGTAGGAATTCTTCCACCGCTTGCGTGAAGTTTTGAAATATAACCATCACTATCAAGTTGTTTAAAATAAACTCTTATAGTACTTGCAGGAACATTCAAACTATCTTGCAATAACATAGAGCCAATTGGATTTTGCTCGCTTAAATAAGCTTTAATCATTTGCTCTAGTATAAAATCAGTTTTTTTACTCATTATCACTCATACCTTAAAATTGATAAACGAATTATATCACTTGAGTTGTTAACTATCAAGTAACTATTTAGTCTAATACACTCAACTTAATTTAGTAAAATTATTTAACCATATATTTTATACATTATTTCGTATATATTTTATTTTTTAATGTATTAATTTAAGGATATTTTGTATTTTTTATATTTTTTTACAAATATAAACTCCGTTTTAGCGAAGTTTAATTTTTAAAATCGTATAATTTAAAAATGATTGAGACGAACGATATATTTAATTTATTACATAATGCGATAGAGAGTAAAGAAAATGGTAAGAAAATTTCTTTGCAAGCAATGTCGCAGCGTTTAGGATTACCTATGCGAACTTATCAAGACTGGCGTTTAGGTAATTCTAAACCACAAGCAGTAAAAGCTGTATTTACAATGCTTTGTGAATTAGATGATGATGAGTTATTATTTTTAATGTCTCGTATAAGAAAACAATTAAAGGATTAAAAGTGATTACCGAAAAGGAAAGAATAGAACTTGATATGATATTTAATAGTATTAGAACAAGTAAAAAAAATATAATAAAAAGATATTTAAAAAATATCTGCAAAAAACTTTTATATCCTCGTAAAAAGCAATATAATCATCAATTTAATTAATTTTCAAATTCTTTAACCTAAATTAAAGAATTTGAATCATATCTTAGATATTTTAAATTATTTTATTTCAATACTTTCAATAATATCGCCTTGGCGGATACTATCAAGAACCTTTAAGCCATCTTCATTATTAACTTGACCAAAAATCGTATGAACTCCATCTAAGTGTGGTTGTGCTGAATGACAAACAAAAAATTGAGAGCCACCAGTATCACGACCAGCGTGAGCCATAGATAAAGTCCCTCTTAAATGCTTATGCTCTTGATTTTTACATTCACATTTAATATTCCAACCAGGACCACCTGTACCTGTGCCTAAAGGACAACCACCTTGAATAACGAAATTAGGAATTACTCTATGAAATTTTAGACCATTATAAAATCCATTTTTTGCTAAATGAACGAAATTTAAAGTAGCTTGCGGGCTATCTTTAAATAAAGTTAATTTCATATCACCTTTATTAGTCTTAATAATAGCTTCATTAATATTTTCTAAATCTGCAAAATTGTCATATACTTTTAACATAATTTTTCCTTATTCTATATTTGTATAAACTGCTTGAACATCATCATCTTCTTCAAGCTTATCTAATAATTTTTCAAGTTCAGTGATTTGCTCTTCACTAAGACTTATTGGATTGTTTGGAACATATTCAAGTCTTCCACTAACAAGCTCTAATTTAAGCTCATCAATTCCTGTGCTAAGCTCTTTAAAGCTATCATAAGCTCCGATAATTCTTACATTTTCTTCTTCATCTTCTAATTCTTCTAAGCCAAAATCAATTAGGCTTAATTCTAATTCTTCTAAATCCATATTAGGTTTTTTACATACAAAAACACTTTTTCTTGAAAATAAAAATTCTAAACTACCATTTACAAGTGGAGTAGCTCCGTTTTTATTAAAAATAGCTTTTATATTAGCTGCGGTTCTATTGGTATTATCAGTAGCAACTTCAACTATAATTTGCACTCCGTAATTAGCTTTAGCTTCATAATGAAGGCTTTTAATATCGTTTCCATCTTTACCTGCTGCTCTTTTTAATGCCGCGTCAATATTATCTTTTGGCATATTTTGAGCTTTTGCTGTTGCTATTGCTGAACGAAGTTTTGCGTTCATTTCAGGGTCAATTCCACCTTCTTTTGCTGCAACTTCAATAGCTTTTGCTAACTTTGGAAATATCTTACTCATCTTATCCCAACGAGCTTCTTTTGCTGCACGTCTGTATTCAAACGCTCTTCCCATATTCACCTCTTATAATTAAAATTTGGTTAAGATTTTACAAAAACAAGGATAACTAATGATTAGACCTGCTAGAATGAGTGATTATAAGGCTTGCGAGATTTTAGACTTAGCTATGGCTGAGTTTAGTGAAAACTTTTTTAACGAGAAAGACTATCATAAAAAAATAGAAAAATTTTATGAATTTTTTGGCAAGGAAAAAACTAGATTTTGTCTTGATAATTTATTTGTATATGAAAAAGACAATCAAATTATTTCAATTTGTTGTGCTTATGGCGATAGAGAATATAATGATGACGCTTTAAAGCAATATTTAAAAAATATAAACTCAAATTATGAGATTATAAAAGAATGCGATAAAAATGAATTTTATATAGATAGTGTAGCGATAATTCCTAGCTATAGAAAAATGGGGATATTAAAAGAAATGCTTGAATATGCAATTAATATAGCAAAAAATAAAGGTTATAAAAAAATTACACTAATAACCAAATCTTCACAAATATACGAAAGATATGGTTTTAAAGTAATAAATGAGTGTAAAGAATTTGAAAACTATTTTAAAATGCTAAAAGAAATTTGAATATATTAATTTACAAATAGTGCAAAAAACAATAATTATAAAAACCCATCTAATTATATTTATATTAATTTTTAAAAGGCATTTACCACCTAAATAAGCGCCTATTATCCCACCTACTCCCATAATAAGACCAAGTTTAATTAAAACATCATAAAAACACAAAAAGAAACATAAAGAACAAACATTACTTGTAGTGTTTAATAATTTAGTATTTATTGACGCTTGCTTTAGATTAAATCCTAATAAAGAAGTAAATGCTAATATCCAAAACGAGCCAGTTCCTGGTCCTATAAAACCATCATAAAATCCCAAAATAACACCAAAAATTATTAAAAATAAAGTAGTGCTTAAAATAGCTTTTTTGTTTATATTCCCTAGATTTGGCTTAAAAATAGTATAAATAAATACTAATATTAAAATAACCAAAATAAGTGGCATAATAGCTTCATTAGATATTAAAAGCAAAACATAACTTCCAAGAATTGAAAAAATTGCTGTTATTAAAATTCCAAGTCTTAATTCTTTAAATTTTATTTCTTTTCTTAAACTAAATACAGCAGAAACTGCAGCCATACTAGCTTGTAACTTACTAGTTGCAATAGCTAAAGATGGTGGCACTCCAAGTCCTAAAATCACAGGCAATGTAACAAGTCCGCCACCACCCACAATAGCATCAATAAAACCACCAATAAAAGAAGCTAAAAAACCTATAAAATATTCTAATAAACTAAATTCCATAAAGAAATTATATAATAATTTTAGTTAAATTATACAAGACTAAATAAGTTTATAAAAAGTCTTTTATATAAATAAATTTTATAATTTGTAATAAAAATTATTTTAAATAATATTCATAAGTTAGTTTAAGTAAAGTTATAAAAACAATAACTAAAAATATTTTTTTGATAGAATCACTTTTGTATTTTAAAACAAATTTAGCACCTAAAAATGCTCCAAATATACCACACATAGCCATTTTTAGACCAAGTGAATAATAAATCTTAAAATCTATCATAAATATTATAAGAGAAATCATACCACTTGCCATACATAAAGCTTTAGCATTAATACTTGCTTGTTTAATATCTTGACCTATTAAACTAATGCTAGCAAATATCCAAAATGAACCTGTAGCAGGCCCTAAAAATCCATCATAAAATCCTATTAATAAGCCAAAAAACGGATAGAATAATTTTTCACTCATTATTTGCTTAGCTTTAATGCTACCTAGTTTTGAATTGAAAATAGAATATATAAAAATCAATAAAAGAGTAAATAATATAATGGGTTTTAATGGTTCAGGATTAATTATTAAAAGAACCCTAGCACCTAAAATACCACCTATTATGCTAAAAATCATTCCTATAAATACTTTTTTAAATTCTATATATTTAAAAAGGGTTGAAAACGAACAACACATCGCAAACATTGCTTGAAATTTGTGAGTGCTAATGGCTAATTGTTCTCCTAAACCAAAAGCAATTAGCATAGGTATTATAATAAGCCCTCCACCGCCGCAAATTGCATCAATAAAGCCAGCAAATAGTGCCGATATTAAAACTACAATTTCTTGGATAATACTAATTTCTGGCATTTTTAATTAATTCTTGTAAAGAATTTTCATCATTAGTCTGAGATATTCTATATAAAGCAAAATCATATTTTAAAGGGTCTTCATTGCAAAAATTTTTTAAAGCCTTACTAAGCTCTAGCATACATTTTTGATCAGCTTGTTTTCTTTTAATAAGTCCTAACATAAGCCCCATTTTATGTGTATGCGTATCAAGTGGCATTAGTAAATCAGCAGGGCTAATTTCACTAAACAAACCTAAATCTAAATTATCATTTCTTACCATCCAACGATAATACATACAATATCTTTTATACGCACTTGTATTATTAACTTTACTAAAAAAGAATTCATACCCATCACTTCTATAATCATTCAATGAATAAATCTCAGTAATTAAAGCTTGAATAACTTCTAATATTTTATTATTTTTGCTTGTTTTATAAATTTTATGACTAAAATCTTTTATACTTGATTTTTCTTTAAATCTTTTTAGACTAATAAAAATCTCTGCTACATCTCTTTCGTTTTGAAATCTATATTTGTGATTTATTTGCCTTATTTCTTCATCACTTTTATTAAGTAAAGTAAAATCAAGTTTTTTTAAAAATTTTACTATAGCACCAGCATTTCCATACGCAAATAAAGCGCATATTAAAGCAATAAATTCTATATCTTTGCTATTAATATTATCATATACTACTTGCAATGGGTCAGGGTGTGAATATAAATTATCAATTGTATTTTTAATACCACTTTGTTCATCTAATAATTTTTTTATCATATTCTCTCTTTTAAAGAAGTAATTTTTATATAAGATTCTTCTAATCTACTTCTACTTATTTTGCCATCATCTACTGCTTGACTTATAATATCAACAACATAACTTGCTGTATCTCCATACTTTATCCTAGATAATCCAAAATATAATATATCAACTCCAGCATTTATACTATCAATTATCCTATCTTTAAAATCTATGCCATCTAAATCACCACCTAAGATATCATCACTTACTATTACCCCATTAAATGATAAATCATTTTTTAATATATTAATGATTTTCTTAGACATATTTGCTGGTTTTTTATCTAGTATAGGATAAATTTTATTTGAAACCATTATCATATCAACTTTATTAGTTTGTGTAAAATCATAAAATGGCTTTAAAAAACTTAATCTATAATCTTTAACAAAACTTGAAGAATTATTCATATCTCCAGGAAAAGTTTTAGCTGCTATTAAAATATTACTTTGCCTAAAAGCATCAGAGTATTCTCTAGCATAGATACTAAGTTTATCTAATAAATCATTAGTTATACTAGTATTTACCCCTAATGTTAAATTTAAATTAAGTCCTAATTCTTTTAAATTTAAAGCTGATTTTAGATAATTCAATCTAGCATCATTAATATTTAAATTCTGATTAATAAAATCAGGTTCTTTACAATATAAAAAATCATAATTTTTATCTAAATCTTTATAATCAATACCTAAAAATAATGGATTTACAATTGCTATATTTTTAAATCTACTTACTAATTTTTTTGCTTGTTCAATATCTGTGAAATTATTTGCCCTAAAAACTATACCACCAACTTTTCCAAGACTAGCTTCTTGACCTAATTTTCTTATATTGTATTCTTTAATATCTTTTCCATTAAAACCTATCATAATCATCTGACCAGCTAGTCTTTGGGTGCTTATATTTGATAAATTTTGAGAATACAATACAATATTTATAAATAATATAATTAAAAATTTTTTCATTTTTTTAATAAATCTTGTAAGCTAGTTTTTACATTCTTGCCATTTAAAATTAATAAAATTTCATTAGCAATAGGACAATATATATTATGTGTTTTTGCAATTTTACAAACTGATTTAGTAGTATCAATTCCTTCAGCAACTTCATTTAATTCTTGCTTAATTTCATCTTGATTATAGCCCTTTGCAAGCATTAATCCCACTCTGTAATTTCTTGATAATGTTGAGCTAGCAGTTAAAAATAAATCACCTGCTCCACTTAAACCTAGAAAAGTATTATCTTTAGCACCAAAAAACTTACCAAATCTAGTAATTTCTATAAGACCACGAGAAATAAGAGCAGCTCTTGCATTATTACCTAATTCTAATCCATCACAAATTCCACTAGCAATAGCAATAATATTTTTATATGCGCCACAAATCTCAGCACCAACAACATCATTATCAGTGTATGTCTTTATAAAACTAGGAAAAAAATTAGCAAATTCTTGATTTAACTTATCATTAACACCACTAATTACAAGTGCTGTTGGTAAATTTTTACTAACTTCTGCTGCAAAAGATGGGCCAGTTAAAACACTAATATTTTCTATTGGAAAAAACTTAGAAAATACATCGTGTAAAAACAAGTCTTGATAAATACCTTTTGAAGCGATTAATACATAATTATCATTTAAATTACTAAAGTTAGCTCTAAGATAATCATAGGTTCCTTGAGCACTTAATGCAAATATTAAATATTTACTTTTTTTAGCTTCGTTTATATCAATATATTCACCTGATTTTTTACTAAAAGAACAAATATTTACTTTGTTATTAAGTGAGATAGCATGAGCTATTGCACTACCCCACTTACCAGAACCAATTACGCTAATCATCCAAGCTTAGCCTTTAAAAGCTCATTTACTTTATTTGGATTAAAAGCTCCTTTGCCTTCTTTCATAGTCTGTCCTACAAAAAATCCAAACAACTTATCTTTACCTGACTTATATTCAGCTACCTTATCTGCATTCTTAGATAATATTTCATCTATTATTGCATTAATAGCACCATCATCACTAACTTGTTTTAATCCTAGTTTATCAATAGCATCGCTTACACTTATATCGTTTTCAAACAAATAAGCTAAAACATCTTTGCCTGCTTTATTTGATATTTCACTATTTTCAATAGCTTTTATCAAATCTGCTAATTTTTCTTTTCCCACAGGAGAATTTGTTATATTTAATTCACCTTTTAATAAACCCATTAATTCTACACTTAACCAAGTTGTACTAAGTTTTGGAGAACAACCTGATTTTATTAAATATTCAAAAAACATAGCCATTTCTAGTGAGCTTACTAAAACCTTAGCATCATCTTCTTTTAGCCCATACTCGCTAACATAACGAGATATTTTCTCATCTGCAAGTTCAGGAATTGCAACATTAATCATATCAGCACTAGCAAATACAGGTAATAAATCAGGGTCTGCAAAATATCTATATTCAGCAGCTTCTTCTTTGCTTCTCATAGGTTTTGTAACAAGTCTTGTAGTATCAAATAATCTTGTTTCTTGAACTACTTCACTATCATACTTACCATCCATCCAAGCAGCTATTTGGCGTTCTTTCTCATACTCTATTGCTTTTTGAATGAATTTAAAACTATTTAAATTCTTAATTTCTACTCTTGTATAAAATTTATTATCGCCTTTAGGTCTAATAGATATATTAACATCACATCTAAAAGAACCTTCTTGCATATTAGCATCACTAATATCTAAAAATCTTATAATAGAATGAAGTTTTTTAAGATAAGCTACAGCTTCATCAGCGCTTCTAATATCTGGCTCACTTACAATCTCAAGTAGTGGAGTTCCTGCACGATTTAAATCTACTAAAGAATTATCGTTTTCGTGAATATTTTTACCTGCATCTTCTTCAAGGTGAGCTCTAGTAATTCCTACTATTTTTTTACCAAAATCACCTTCAATTTCTAATTTTCCACCTTCAACTATTGCCACATCAAATTGTGATATTTGATAAGCTTTAGGTAAATCAGGATAAAAATAGTTTTTTCTATTAAAAATACTTACTTCATTAATTTTTGCGTTAATTGCTTTACCAAAATATATAGCCTTTTGTAAAGCTTCTTTATTTAATACAGGTAAAGCTCCAGGCAATGCCAAACACACAGGGCAAACATTAGTATTAGCAACTTCACCAAAACTTGTCGCACAAGAACAAAAAATCTTAGTTTTTGTATTAAGCTGAGTATGAACTTCTAAACCAATAACTACTTCAAATTCCATTAATGCTCCTCATCAATTGCAATAGCACTAGCTATATATACATAAGTTAAAATCATAAATACAAACGATTGTAAAAATGCCATAAATGTTAAAAGAAAATATGGTGGAAGCGGAGCTACGATTGGAACTAAAGCCAAAATAACACCTAAAAATAAATCATCTCCTTTAATATTTCCAAAAAGACGGAAAGATAAAGAAACTATACGAGAAAAATGTGATATCACTTCAACAACAAACATAAGTGGAGCAATCACTTTAACAGGACCAAAAAAATGCTTGAAATACTTAAAAAATCCTTGAGTTTTTATGCCTTCGTAATGATAGTATATAAAAACAATTATTGCTAAAGGAAGTGTTAAATTTAAACTAGCACTAGGAGCTTCAAATCCAGGAATTATACCTATTATATTGCTTACAAAAACAACTAATCCAAGAGTAGCGATTAAAGGAACATATTTTAAAGCTGCTTCCTTTGAGCCTAAAGTATCTTTACCCATAGATAAAACACCATCTAAAAACATTTCCATAATATTTTGAATACCTTTTGGAACTAATTGCATTTTAGAAGTTGCTAATTTTGCTAAAACCAAAATAATTGCAATAACTAAAACGAAATGAATTAAATAAGTAATCGCTTTATTGTCATCAGCTATAAAATCACTAAATAAAAATAAATTGTGCATTTATTATCCTTAAAATTTGAAAGTAATCTGCTGATTTTACAAAAGCTAATTTAGTATTTGGTTAATGTTTTTGTAAAAAATATGGAATATGATTTGCTTAATTTAAACATATTTAAAATAAGGAAAAATAATGAGATTTATGATATTTTTGATATTTATATTAAATTCCTTAATGGCTTCACAGATAAAAGATATAGCAAATATTGTTGGAGTTAGGGATAATGAATTAATCGGATATGGTTTAGTTGTTGGTCTAAATGGTAGTGGAGATGGTTCTAGTAGCGAATTTACTATTCAATCAATTGCAAATATGCTAGGCTCTATGAATATCAAAATAAGCCCTGATGATATTAAAAGTAAAAATACCGCAGCAGTTATGATTAGTGCAAAATTACCTGCCTTTGCAAAAAGTGGGGATAAAATTGATGTAAATGTAGCTTCATTAGGTGATGCTAAAAGTTTAAAAGGTGGAACACTTTTATTAAGTGCTTTAAAAGGTGTTGATGGAAATATTTACGCATTAGCTCAAGGAGCGCTTAGTATAGATAGTAGTGGCAAAGGTGCTAGTATGACAAATGCAAAAATAACAAATGGGGCTAGTATAGAAAGAGAAGTTAATTTTGATTTTAACAATCAAGAAAGAATTACTCTAAGTCTAAAGCAAAATGATTTTGCACTAGCTAGTAAAATAAAAAATGCAATAAATAAAGCTTATGATTTAGATATAGCAAAAGCTACAGATGGTAAAACAATAATAATAGAAAGACCAGAAGAAGAAAGTGCAGTTGATTTTATAGCAAAAGTATTATCGCTAGATGCTGGAGAAATAAACGCAAATAGTAAAATCATAATAAATGAAAAAACAGGAACGATAATAAGTGGAATTGATGTAGAAGTTAGTCCTGTTTTAATATCTCATGGAAATATAACAATTAAAATTGAACCTAAAAGACCTTATGAACTAAAAGACAATGAAGTTGATTTAAAAGATGGTAGTGTAATTGATACTAGCTCAAATATTTTAAGAATTACTAACGATAAAATAACTTTAGCAAATATCACTAGAGCCTTAAATAAACTAGGTGCAAGCCCTGCTGATGTAATAACGATTATTAAAAATTTAAAACAAGCTGGGGCAATTAATGCTGAATTGGAGATTTTATAATGGATATATCAAAAATTTATGAAAATACATATAAAAATACTCTACCAAATACAAATACCTTAATAAAATTAAGTGAAGATAGTAAAAATAATTTTTCTAATTTATTAGAAAAAGAAATTAATAAAATAGAAAATAAAAAATCTCATGAAATTTTAAATTCTAATTTAATAAACCAGCCAAATACTGCAAAAGTAGATGAAAAATTGTTAAAAGAACAAACAGATGCTTTTGAAGCATTTATGATAAAAAGTGTCCTTGATATTAGTCTTAAATTAGAAAATCCACTATTTGGAAAAGACGCTGGAGATGATATTTATGGCTCAATGTATAATGATGCTATGAGTAAGGCTTTAAGTGGTGGGCTTGGATTTTCTGAAATGCTATTTAATTTTTTAAAAGAAAGGCTATAAAGTTTTTTAAACTAATTCCGATATAGTATGCAAATATTATAAAAAGGTTGAAAAATGTTAAACTCACTTAGTTCATCTATGGTATATTCAAGCCAAGATATTATGAAGCCAAAAGCTACAAAAAGTGAAAATGTTGATAAAACTGAAGTTAAAGAAACCAAAAGTTCTTTGAGCCCAAAAGCAGCTGCTATAGCTGAGCAAATTGCAAATGGAACTTATAAAATTGATTTAAAATCTACCGCAAATGCAATTGCAAATGAGTTATGCTAATGATAGAAAAAAGACTAGCTACTGCTAATAATCTTTTATTAAAAATTATTAGCATAACAGAACAAGGAATAAGTGATATCAAAGAAGCTAGAAAAGACAGACTTGATACTCAAAATAAGGAAAAAGTAGAAGCACTTAATGCTTTTTTAAAAGAAAAGCAAGCTTTAGATAATGCCTTACTTGAATTAGCTACTAAAAATAATGGTAATTTATCAGATTTATTAAGTGAAAAATCAAGCGATTTATTACAACAATTAAAATTTAATTTAAATTACTTATTAGCAAAAAACAAAGAATATGCAAAATATGTGCTAAGTGTTAAAGAATTTTATGATTCTTTACTTGAAGAAATGTTAAAAGATAGCATAGAAACTAACGGATACAAACAAGAATTTAAAAGCACAACAACACTAAATCATAAAATATAAATATCTTTTAAAAGATATTTATACAGCTGATTTGCTTTGCCATTTTTTACTTTTCCAACGATATGTATTAGCAAGTCCTCTTAAAAGTTCATCAACTACAAAAGCACTCCATATTCCAACCATAGCAAAATGTAAATGTATCCCTAAAATATAAGCTAAAGGAACACTAACTCCCCACATAAAAACAATTCCAGCATAAAAAGGAAAAGCAGCATCCCCACTAGCCCTTAAAGAATTAACCATTACTATATTTAAAGCTCTTGAACTTTCTAAGAAAAAACTTATTATAAAAAGCGGTTTTATAATATTTATTAATTCATTGCTTAAACTAAGTGCTTGAAATATATAATCTTGAATTAAAAAAACAAAACTAGCATAAGCTAAACTACAAATTATTGCAATTTTTAATACTTTAAAACTTTGTTTATATGCTTTTTCAAATTCTTTTGCACCAACTAGCCTACCGATGATTATCTCATTAGCCACACTTAAAGCAGAGCTAGTAGTAAATATAAACATTGAAATTTGAAAAAATATACTTTGAATACTTAAAGCATCTTTTCCTAATAATCCAACAAAAGCAAAAATAACCATATATTGTGCTGACCATAGTAGATTTTCTCCTGCACTAAAGCCACCTATTGTCAAAATATTTTTTAATATTTTTTTATTAATTTTAAAAAATAGCTCAAAATAAATCTTAAGTTTTGCAATCTTAAAATATATATAAATTAGCATTGCAAGGCTTACTATCCTAGAAATTACACTTGAAATTCCCACTCCAAATAAGCCTAAATCATATTTATATAAAAATATAGCATTAAAAACAATATTAACTGCATTCATAATAAGAGATACAATCATTAATTCCTTAGCCTTAGCATAAGTTCTAATTACAGATGATAAAGCTATATTTAAGCAATCTAACAATATTACATAAGCTATAGTTTGTAAATATATTAATGAATAATCAAATATATCATTAGGAACATTTAACAACCTAAGCATATTGCCATCAAAAAAATTAATTATAAAAAATATCAAAATACCTAAAACCATATTAAAAGATATACTAATATGAGCTGACCTTATTGCTAAGTTTTTGTTATTAGCGCCTAAAGCTTGAGATATTAATACACTTGAACCAATTGAAAGGAATGAAAATATAGTTGTAGCTATTATAAAAATCTGATTTGCACTACTCATAGCTCCTATTAAAAACACATTGTATCTACTAATCATAATAGTATTTATGACAATAGAACTAAAACGAAGTAGCATTTCTAAATAAATATTTAAAGATAATTTATAAAAATTAATTTCTTTCATAGCATTACTCAGGACTAAATGAAATTCTTAAAGAATTTCATTTAGGAATTATCTTCTTGATAAATAGTTTGTATCAAATTTATTGTTTATAAAATCAGGATTTTCCATCATAGAAATATGAAAATCTTTTGTAGTTTTAATACCACTTACTATTAATTCTTGTAAAGCACATTTCATCTTATGAATTGCCATCTCTCTTGTAGGAGCCCACACAACAAGCTTACCTATCATACTATCATAAAACGGAGGAACGCTGTATCCTTGATAAACATGGCTTTCCATTCTCACATTTGCACCTGCAGGAGCTGTATATCTACTAATTGTCCCAGGACAAGGTGTAAATGTTTTAGGGTCTTCTGCAGTAATTCTGCACTCAATTGAATGACCTTTAAAATTTATCTCTTCTTGTTTAGGTAGAGCTTTTCCTTCAGCTACATTTATCATATGACGAATAATGTCTTCTCCACTACACATTTCACTTACGCAATGCTCAACCTGTAATCTTGTATTCATCTCAATAAAATAAAAGTTTTGATAATCATCTAATAAAAACTCAAATGTCCCTGCACCTTCGTATCCGATAGCTTTAGCTGCTCTTATAGCAGTTTCTAATAATTTTTCTCTAGTAGCTGGCTCTAAAATTCTAGCTGGACTTTCTTCTATTAGCTTTTGATGTCTTCTTTGCATAGAACAATCACGCTCACCTATATGAATAACATTTCCAAAGCTATCTCCTATGATTTGCACTTCAATATGGCGTGGATTTTTAATGTATTTTTCAATATACATTCTACCATCACCAAATGCGCTTGTAGCTTCGCTTTCAGCTGACCAATATGCTTTTTCTAAATCAGCAGCCTTTTCAACTACACGCATACCACGACCACCACCACCTGCAGCAGCTTTTAAAATAACAGGATAGCCCATTTCTTCAGCTAATTCTTTTGCAACTTCTACTCCACTAATAGCCCCATCACTACCTGGGATTACTGGAACACCTGCTCTTTTCATAACTTGTTTAGCTTTACTTTTATCGCTCATAGTATTCATAGCTTCTACACTAGGACCTATGAATTTAATATTATGACGCTCACAAATTTCTACGAAATTTTGATTTTCACTCAAAAAGCCATATCCAGGAAAAATCGCATCAGCACCACATAATTCAGCAGCACTAATAATTGATGGGATATTTAAATAACTCTCGCTTGATTTTGGACCACCAACGCAAATACTAGCATCACAATATTTTAAATATAAAGCGTCTTTATCAGCACTAGAATATATACAAATAGCTTCTTTACCCATTTCTTTAATCGTTCTAATAGCTCTTAGAGCTATTTCTCCACGATTAGCAATTAAAATCTTTTTAATCTCTCTCATTGCAACCTACTTATAGTTTTTCAACTGCAAATAATTCTGTTCCATACTCCACAGGTTGTCCATCTTCTACTAAAGCGCTTACGATTTTGCAATCAAATTCAGCTTCAATTTCATTCATAATTTTCATAGCTTCAATAATGCAAATTGTATCGCCTTTTCTCACTGTTTGACCAACTTTTACGAAACTAGCTGCCCCTGGACTTGGTGCTTGATAAAATGTTCCTACCATTGGGCTTGTAATTGCTGGATGAGTGTTTTTAGCAGGTTGTGCTTCATTTACTACATTTACATTGATTGGTGCTGGAGCACTTTGTGGCATTACTGCAGGAATTGGTGCGCATTCAACAACCGTTCCTTGCTTTTCTAAGCTAATTTCAAAATCGCCTTCTTTGATTTTGATTTTGCCTATATTTGCTTGAGCAAACATATCTATTAATTCTTTTATTTCTTCTCTTTTCATTTTCTCTCCTGATATAAAATTCTGACAATTTTAATGTTATAAATATAACAAAAATAAAATTATAACTTATAATAGCATATACTTTTAATTTCGTGTTTCAAATTCTCACATTTTTTAAAACTCGTTAACAATATTTATTATGCTTTTAAATTCTTTTTCAATATTTTCACTAAAAGAAAAATTATGAATATAAGTATGCAAATAATTATCTTTATAAAAAAGACTTATTTTGTGATTAATAAGTTTTGCATTATTACTAATAATATCTAATTTCTTAGGATTTAAGAATTTAAAAACTTCTAAATTATTATTAGAATACAATTTAAAATATTTATTAAAATCTACATTATCAAGTAAAATTAAAGGCTCTTTAACTCCTAAAATATCCTTAATATCGCTATTACTAACTATTATAAAATCTTTCATTTTTATATTTTTTTTACGAATATAAATTCCTTTAAAAATATCTTTTTCTCTTTTTTTATCTTTTTGTGTGTAGTAAGTGTTTTTAATATTAACCTTTAAAATATCTAAATCATCTTTATTATAAGCAAATTCTATATTTAAACTTTCACTATTTATTATGCCTTTTCTAATATCGCTTATATTTGATATTTCATTAAAACTATTGCTAATGAAAAATGGTTTGATTATATTTTTATACTGAATATAGCTAATAAAAAATGATGAAATTATAATAAATACTATCAAAATAAACATTATATAAATATTTTGAAATTGCCTAGCAATACCCCAAATTAAATATATTGCCAAACACACAATACAAATTATTCTAAAAACTTTTAAAAACTCTATCATTTTGCCTCATTAAATTCTTTTATAATTCTTAAAACACTTTTAAATTCATTCTCAATATTAGAAGAAAATAAAAAATTATGAATATAAATTTCTAAATATTCATCGCCATAAATCACACTAAATCTATGATTTATATATTTTGCAGCTGTTACGATATTTCTTAATTTTTTAGGATTTAAAAATTTAAAATCCTTAACCATATCGCTAGGATATAAAATAAATTTTTTATTAAATTCTACATTATCACTCAAATAACTAATCTTTTGATTAAATAAAATTCCATTATTAAAATATAAAAATAACAATCTCCTATTAGCAAAAATACCAAAATTATTATGAATTTTTTTCTTAACCCTTATATAAGTTCCAAAAAAATCAATGCTTAAATACTTAATCTTAACATCAAACATACCTATACTATCAACTTTTAAAAAAGAACAAAACAAAATATCTAAACCATTTTTTCTATAAGCATTAAAAATATAAGCCCTATCAGAAGCTATTAATGTATCTTTATATTTTTCCTTATCTTCAATCAAAACGAAATTATGTTTATAAAAAAACGGCAATACATATAAAAAAAGATTAAGAGTATAAATTAATAAAGCAAGTAATATTAAAGATACCATTAAATATAAAAAATGACTAAAATGAATTAAATTCATATCCTTACTAATATAATAATCATCTATTGCTAAACATAATTTATAAAATGCAAAAACAACTAAAACTATAAAAATAAGTTTTAATGTTTTAATCATTTAAATAAATCTTTTACATTAGGATTGCTTTTAATTTCATCTTTTACTTCATAAAAATCAGCTTTTATAAAATTAAAAGCATTAGCTATTAAATTATTTGGAAAACTCTCGCAATAGTTGTTATAACTTGTAACTGCTGAATTATAAGCTCTTCTAGCAGCACTAATTTGCTCTTCACAATCTTTTAAAGCACTTAAAAGATTATTAACACTTGAGTTTGCTTTTAAATCAGGGTAATTTTCAAGTTTGATATTTAAATTCCCTAAAGCTTTGCTTAGTTCGTTATTTAAAGCAAATTTTTCTTTAGTATTATTTGAATACATAGCATTTTCTCTAAGTTTTACAATATTTTCTAAAGTATCTTTTTCGTATTCAAAATAAGCTTTTATAGAAGATATTAAATTAGGTATTAAATCATATCTTTGCTGAAGCTCAACATCAATACTTGAATAAGTATTTTTTACATCATTTCTTCTTGCTATTAAAGAATTATAAGTAAAAATAACCATAATAATTACTAAAAACAAAATAGCCAAAATCACATAAATTATTTCCAAAACTAACTCCTTAAATATTTTTCAATTTCATTTTTAAATTCTTGTATCTTTTCATCTATGTTAAACTCATCAAAATACTCTAAATGAGCTATATTTACGCCCGTATAATTATAAATAAACTCATCAAGTCTAGTATCAATCTCGCCAATCATCACAACACAAACAATATCAAAACCATTATCTTGCAATGCTTTTATGCTTAAAATCGTATGATTTATCATACCCAAATAATTCCTAGCAGCTAAAATCACTTTACGCTTATGTTTTTTCATAAAATCAATCATAGTTAAATTATCATCAATAGGACAAAAAAGACCCCCAGCTAATTCAATAATCATTTTATCATCAATAGGCAAGATTAAATCATTTATAGAATATTCAATATTATCAACCTTTTTTGCTATGTGTGGTGATGCAGGAGTATTTAAAAATATCCCTTCTTTATGAACTTTTACGTTCTTTACAAAACGCTTTAAAATATCGCTATCTTTATTACAACCTGCTTGAACTATTTTAAAATAAGAATAATTAAAAGCTTTACACAAAGCAACACATAAATGAGTTTTACCAGCGTCAGTATGAATGCCACATATATACATTTTTATCCTTTTTAGTTAGAATAAATTGTATTTTAACAAGTAAAGGATATAAAATGAAAGAAATATTTTTATGTTCAATTTGCAATGTAAAAAGTGGAAATTGTAGCGAAGATTGTGCGTATTGCACCCAAAGTAAGCATTATAATACAAATATTAATGTATATGATTATAAGGATATTAATACTATTTTAAACGAAGCAAAAATAGCTAGTGAAGCTGGTGCTTTAGGCTTTTGCCTTGTTACTTCTGGTCGTGGAATTGATAGTAAAAAGCTAGATTTTATTGCAAGAGCAGCAAGTGCTATTAAAGAAAGTGGCTTACATTTACACCTAATTGGCTGCAATGGAAGAGCTAGTTATAAGGATTTAGTATTTTTAAAAGAGCATGGAATAGATAGTTATAATCACAACCTAGAAACCGCCAAAAGCAATTTTAAAAATATCTGCACTACTCATACTTATGAAGAAAGATATGAAACTAATCAAAACGCTATAAATGCTGGACTTGGCATTTGCTGTGGTGGGATTTTTGGCTTAGGCGAAAGTGATGAGCAAAGAGCTGAATTACTTGACGCTCTTGCGACTTTAAAGCCACACACAAGTCCAATTAATTTTTATATAAAAAATGAAGCTTTAAAAATAAAAGCTAAAGAAATCACCAAAGAAGAAGCTATTAATATAATAAAACTTGCAAAAGAAAAACTACCAAATACAAGACTAATGGCTGCAGGTGGTAGAGAATTTGCATTTAAAGATGATTTTAAAGCTATGTTTGAAGCAGGGATAAACGCTATCGTGCTAGGAGATTATCTAACTACAAAAGGCGAAGAAAAACATAAAGATGTAGAACTCATCTTAAAAAGTGGCTATGAAGTAGCTAAGAGTTGTTAAAAATTTTATGGAATTTGAATTTTAAATCCAAATTCCATAAATAATTTATATAAAAATTTTTATATTTTTTTTAAAAAATTCAAAATACTATTAAATTAATATTTATTTTATTTGTTACAACTTAAGATACCCCCCCCATTGACACATATTAAATCATTGCTATATAGATATTTAAAGGCTTAAGAATAAAAAGTAAATTTTATGCTAATATACGGAGCTTAATTTAGAAATTATTATCAATAGGAGAATGAGAATGAAAATATCTCAAAAATTAGCAATTATAATTGCTGTGTCTTTAGTGATTTTATGCTCTAGTATGATTTATTTATCAAATAGTGCGATGAAATCAATTAGTGATGATACTGATGTATCTATTGAAAAATTAGTCTTAGACGATGCTTTAAAAACTGCTCAAAGCGTTGTATATAGTGTAAATCATATGACAGACCAGTTATATTTAGATTTAAAAAGTAAAGGCATTAGTAAAGAAGTATCATACAATAACACCATAAAATACTTAAGCAATATGGATTTACATAATAAATTAGTGAATTTTTTCGCAATGGATGAAGATGGAACCTACCTAGTTCATTATGTTCAAGCAAGAATTGGTAAAAATCATATAAATGACAAAGATATTTATGGAAAATACTTTATTCAAGATTTAATCAAATCATCAGCAAACCCAGATGGTGGATATGTTAAAACTAAGTTTTTTGATTCTATGATTAACAAAGAAAGAAATGTATTAATATACGCTCAAAAAGATATAGGCATGGGAATTATCTATGCTTGCACCGTGGATTTAGATGAAGGAATGAAAGAAATACAAAAAATCAACGACGATATGAACTCTCACATAAATGAATTTGGAATTAAATTCATAACATACGCAGTGATTATTGGGATAATAATACTTGCGATATTGATATTTTTTGTATTATTTCAAATCTCTAAACCACTTAATTATCTTACAAGTAGAGCTACTGAATTAAGTAGTGGAGATGGGGATTTAACTCAAAAATTACCTGTAAATGGTAAAGATGAAATAGCAGCAACAAGTAAAGCCATTAATGATTTTATAGAAAAAGTTAGATTATTAATCGTAGATGCTAAAAATATAAGTAGCGAAAATGCTAGTGTAGCAAATGAGCTTTCTCAAAGTTCTTTAAATACAGGTCAAAGTGTTGAGCAAAGCTCAGTGATAGTAAGAGATGTAGCTAATAAAGGAGATAGTGCAAACTCTACTCTAGCAATCGGAGTTAAAGCTGCAGAAGATGGTAAAAACCAATTAGTAAATGCTCTAAAATATATAAATGATGTAAATAAATCTATTTCAGAATTAAATACAAAAATTATGCAAAGTGCGAATTTAGAAGCTGAAGTATCAGATAAGATAGTAAGACTTAGTCAAGATGCTGATAATGTTAAATCTATTTTAGAAATGATAAATGATGTAGCAGACCAAACCAATCTACTTGCACTAAATGCTGCAATTGAAGCTGCAAGAGCAGGAGAGCATGGGCGTGGGTTTGCCGTAGTAGCTGATGAAGTAAGAAAATTAGCAGAAAGAACCCAGCATTCATTAGTAGAAATAAACGCAACAATAAGTGTTATAACGCAAGGTATAGAAGATGCAAGTGGTCAAATGAGCCTAAATGCAAAAAGCATTGGGGAACTGACAAAATTAGCTGATAATACTCAAAAAACTATGAACGATATGAATGAAGCTATGAATAATGTAATAGGAATTTCAAATCAAACCGTAGATGATTATATAAACACTAGCAAGGTTATGGATGATATATTATCAGGAGTTAATAATATTAATAAAATAACTCACGAAAACGCAAGAAGTGTAGAAGAAATAGCAGGGGCAGCAAATCATCTTAGCAATATTACAGAAAAATTAAACTCAAAACTAAATGAATTTAGAACTTGAGTAAATCATTTACTAGCACTAACGAAAATAGCGTGGTAGTTTAAGGTATTATGATATTTATCATTAAAGATTTTTAAATCATTTTTACCTAAAAATACCCCGCTAAAGGCATTTACTCCACTAAGTTTTAAATGCCTAAAAAGCTCAACTTAAAATAAATATTTATATATTTTAAACAATACCATTATAATAAAATTAGCAAAATATCTAAATCAAATGTTAGTAAAGCTATATTTTAAATCGTGCTAGAAGATTATCTAACCACAAAAAGCGAAGAAAATATAAAGAATGTAGAACTAATCTTAAAAAGTGGCTATGAAGTAGCTAAGAGTTGTAAAAATACCCCATTAATGGGGTATTAAAGCCAAATACAATTTATTGTAAGAACACTAACTGGCATTCCTATAATTTGAACATCAAACTTTAAACTACTTTCAACCATAGTAGAAGCATTATGAATTCTAAATGAAAATTGCCACCCATTATTTAAATAAAGCTCTAGTGTGTTTTTACTATCTTTTTTGAAATCTAAATAAATGATTTGATTTGGCAAGCATACCAAAGGAACTTCAACTTGACTTTTCTTGCCTAAATCTCCGTGCATATTATAAGCTTGTATTTGAGTTGTTTGTTTCTTATCAATACTTATTAATTTATAAAAGTCAAATTCTCCTAATAAATATTCCACCATAGATTTTGCAACTTTTCCTTGATTTAAAGCGTATTGTTGTAATATCTCGTTTCTAAAAGCATTTAATAATGAAATATATACATCATCTTTATTATGCAATTCGCTCCATTTTAAGCCTTTGCTATTATCTAAAAAATCAAAAATTGGTTTAATCTCATTCCAGTAATTATCAGAACATTTAAACCCGTACCATTTTTGACCAAAATCTAATTTTTTTGATAATCTTGAATGTTTTACAGCAAAATGATTATGCTTAATACTCAGTCCAATTTCCCAACTAATATCATTTCTTTTTATTAAAACATCTCTTACATCAGCATCCTTACCTTTATCATCTGATTGAATTGAAAGCTCCACCTCATCATTACTATTTTCTAAAATCAATGGTTCTAGTTCAAAAATTTTGCCTATTCCAGCTAAGGCGCTAGTTTTATACATATCTTTTTCAATATCATTTAAACTATCCCAAGCTTTTTTAGCTGCTTTGTAACTGCTATTTTCAATCACTTTTACTTTTCTATGTTTGCCTATTTCATACTCTAAATTAATTAAATAAGCAAATTCATAAGCTCTTCCTTGATTATTACTTTTATTACTCATTAAACTCCTTTTAGCAAATTATTGATAGCTTTTGCCATTTCATAAGCTAAATTAATCGGAACAGCATTACCTATCATTTTATAACCATCTTCAAGTTTATCGTAATAAAATTTAAAATTATCATCAAAACCTTGAACTCTAGCACACTCTCTAACACTAAGTCTTCTATATAAACTCTCAAAACCTTCTTTGAAGATATGTTTATTTTTATCCACTTTTGGCATTTTTGGAGCTTGTGGGTGTAATTGAGCTTGTCTTCCAGAAGCTTGAACGGTAAATGCTGGCTCGTTCCAAGTTCGAACCCTATTTCTACTCATAAAAATACTAGAATAAGAACCTATAAAATATTCATGATTCGGTATTTTACATTTATCACTATTCGATTTATTGTTATCTAAAGCAGGTATGGCACTATCTTTTAAATCATATATTACATCTTTAAAAGTTATTTTGTTTTTATATGGTAATGGTGTAATAAATCTTAAATTCAAATCTTTCCTAAAACCTACGTAAAAAACCCTTAACCTATCTTGAGCTACTCCATAATCACTTGCATTTACAACATTTACAAATACATCGTAACCAGCATTTTCAAACTCATAAATTATATTTTTCACAGCTTCACTATGTCTTTTTGACATCATACCTTTTACATTTTCAGCTAAAAAAAATTTAGGCTTTAAGGCTTTTAAAATTCTAATATATTCATAAAAAAGCTGTCCTCTAGGATCATCAATACCCTTCAATGTTCCTGCTTCACTCCAAGATTGGCACGGAGGTCCACCGATAATACCATCACATTTTGGAAGTTCATCAATTTTTACATCTTTAATATCCTTTTTTATAAGCTTTACTTTATGATTTTTTTCATAGGTTTCCCATATACTTTTATCATATTCATTAGCTACAAGTATCTCAAATCCAGCTTTTAAAAACCCCAAATCAAGACCACCAGCACCTGAAAATAAAGATATTATTTTTCTACTCATATTCTTCTTTCTTGATATTTTTATTTAATTCTACATTATTTTTTTAATTATTAGCACTAACGAAAATGGCGTGGTAGTTTAAGGTATTGTGATATTTATCATTAAAGATTTTTAAATCATTTTTACCTAAAAATACCCCGCTAAAGGCATTTACTCCACTAAGTTTTAAATGCCTAAAAAGCTCAATACTTGAGCTAAAATTTAGCTCATAATCTTTCTCAAAAATCTTTATATTTTTATAATACGGCTTTAAAATCCGCTCTATTTCATCAATATTTAAATACTCAAGCCCTACGCCAAAATGTTCTTTAATTTGCCAAAGATTATTCACTCCAAAAGTGCTAAAAATTAGCTTAGAATTTGATTTAGAAATTTCATTTATTAATTTTGCTAAATCAAGCCACTGAAAACACGCATTTGAAATAACTAAATCAAAATCCATTTTAGCTAAAAATGAGTTTTCAAAATCTCTTAAATCGTGCTTTACGAAAATAAATTCCTTGCCATAATCACAGCTAAAATCATTAATATCCACGCAATAAAACTCGCTAAATTCTATCTTTTTAGCCACCATTTTGCTAAACTCACCCCTATTTGAGCCAAGCTCAAGCACCCTACAAAAACGCCCATTTATTTCGCTAAGCAAAACTTCTCTCATATCATTTTGCACGATAGCATTTTTAAAATAAGTATCTTTTGCTCTTAAAAAACTTTTCATATTTCATCCCAGCTTAAAAACTCATCAAAGCAAAAATGAGAAGCATTGATTTTATTAATATTTTTAAAGCTTTTTAAAAGTGCATTTTGTGGGAAAATTTTATCATCATTTGATGAGTATGCCAAATCATAATCTTGCCAAATACAAGGCTTTTTAGAAATTTCTATAATACTTAAAAGCTCATCTTTAGGATTTTGATTAAATGCCTTATTTATCCCGCCACAATTATTTAAAAAGCTTTCTTTATCAAATCTTTTAGCCGTAATTTTAAAAAGCTTTTCGCTAATTCCAAACTCATCATCAATACCTTTTATAGTGCCATTTATCGCTATTTTTTGCACGATATTAAGCGAACTTAAATCGCACTTGCAAGACACCATAACACCCATTGAAAAAGCGATTAGTTTAATGTTTTTATAAGTTTTACAAATCTCTAAAAATCCTAAATCAAATTCCAAATAATCATAAACCATTAAAACATCATTTTTAGAAGCTAAATTATAAGCACTCGGTAAAAAGCCAAAACCACCGAAAAATAACACCAAATCACTAGAATTATTTTTATGTAAAAACTCAAATTTCATAAAAAGCCTTAGCAAAATTATCTAAATCGCTAAAATCCATACTAGCATTTATTGATAGTCTTATTCCTGTATCTTTAATAGCCACGGTTGGAGTTTTAATACTTGGAGCAAAAAAGCCTTTTTGCATAAGTTTTGCCGAGTAAAAATTAGCTTTTTCATTATCTCCTAAAACTATCATTTTTATATAACTAACGCCCTTTATTTTATCTTTTAGCAACTCGTTTAAATATGAGCTAAGATTTTGTAAATGCTCTCTTAATTTATCAAAATTAGCCAATTTTGAAAACACAAAATGTGAATAAGCTACATTAATAGGCGGTAAAGCGGTTGAATAAATTAACCCCCTAGCCTTGTTTATAAAAAAATCTTTTGCTTCTTTTGAGCAAATCATCGCAGCACCCATACTAGCAATGCTTTTGCCAAATGTAAGAACTAAAAAATCAATATCTTTTAAATATCCAAGTCCAAGCCCATTAATGCCGAGTGAACCAATACTATGTGCTTCATCAACATAAAGCATAATGTTTTTATATTTTTTCTTAAGCTCTAAAAGCTTATCAAGTGGTGCAAAATCTGCATCCATACTATATAAACTCTCGCAAATTATTATGATTTTTTCATAATTTAAATTCGTTTGCAATAATTTTTCTAAATCATTTATATCATTGTGTTTAAAGCGTTTAAAATTAGAATGCTTTATGCCATCAATGATACTTGCATGAACTTTTTTATCAGCTAAAAAAAGCGTATTTTTTAAAGTAGCTAAAGCACTTAAACAACTATAATTTAGCAAAAACCCACTGCTAAATAAAAGCGCTTCATTTTTATATAAAGATGATAAGTATTCTTCAAACAAAAAGTATTCATCTCCACCGCCACCAAGACTTCTACTAGCACTTGAGCTAAGTGCAAAATGATTTTTTAAAAATTCTCGTTCAAGCTCACCGCTACTTGCAATTCCTAAATAATCATTACTAGCAAAATTAAGCAGTCTTTTATCATTAAAAATCACAAATTTACCATCATTTTTAAATCTTTTTAGTTCTCTAAAATTATTTTCTTTTTTTAATTCATTTAATAAGTTTTGCATTTTTATCCTTTATAATAATTTTAATTAAAATTTATAAAGGAGTTATAAATGCAAGAAGAATTAGTAAAACTTGATTTAGCACATATTTGGCATCCTTGCACGCAAATGAAAGAGCACGAATTTGTGCCATTAATCCCTATAAAAAGGGCAAAAGGTGTGTATTTATATGATTTTAATGATAAATCATATATTGATTGCGTTAGCTCTTGGTGGGTAAATCTTTTCGGACATAGCAATGATTATATAAATAGCAAAATTTACGAGCAATTAAACACCTTAGAGCATATCATAATGGCTGGATTTTCTCACGAAAGCATTATAAGATTATCAAAAAGACTTACTGATTTATTACCAACTAAGCTTAATAAATGCTTTTATGCTGATAATGGCTCAAGTGCTGTTGAAGTAGCACTTAAGATGAGTTTTCATAAAAATCTTTTGCAAGGAAAATTAAAAAACAAATTTTTATCACTTAGTAATTCTTACCACGGAGAAACGATAGCTGCACTAAGCGTAAGCGATGTTGAGCTTTATAAAAAGACTTATAAACCACTTTTGCTTGAATGCTTAAACACTCCTGCACCAAGTGGGCTAGATTATGAAAATGAATTAAAAGAGCTTGAGAAATTGCTTGAAAAAGAGCATAAAAACATAAATGCCTTTATCCTTGAGCCTTTAATTCAGTGTGCAGGTTCAATGAATATGTATTCAGCTAAGTTTATTAAAAAGGCTTGTTGGTTAGCAAAATCTTATGATATTGATATAATTTTTGATGAAATTGCCGTTGGATTTGGAAGAAGCGGGACTATGTTTGCTTTAGAGCAGTGTGAAATTGTGCCTGATTTTTTATGCCTTAGTAAAGGGCTTAGCGGTGGGTATTTGCCAATTAGTGTAGTAATTACAAATGATGAAATTTATAATGAATTTTATGCTCCATATAGCGAATACAAGGCGTTTTTGCATTCACATAGCTATACAGGAAATGCACTTGCTTGTGCTGCTGCGAATGCAACTTTGGATATATTTACTAAAGATAATGTTATAAATCAAAATAAAATCAAAAGCGAGTATATAAACTCACTTTGGCAAGGATTTGCTGAATTTAAGAGTGTGCGAAATGTTAGGCATCAAGGAATGGTGTTTGCATTTGATATAGAGCATTTTAATCCTAGATTTGGGCTTGAAGTATATCTAAAAGCACTTGAATATGGGTTACTTTTAAGACCACTTGGCAATACGATTTATTTTATGCCACCTTATGTAATCAATAACGATGAGATAAATTATGTAATAAATAGCATAAAAGAGATTTTGAGATTTAAGAATTTGAAATGAGAATTTCAAATTCTTAAAATTGTTTTAATGTTTTACTTTAGAGTTTCACTCCATTCTATTTCGGTTAATTTTTTAAGACTTTTTGCCATAAAACCACTATAAGTTTTACCTAAAATAACGCCTATTGCATAGTCTTTTCCAACCGAACAAATGCTACCTTTATCATTGTATTTAAAAGGTTCATTAAACTCAATTCCTTCAAGTCTTGCATTTAGTCTTTTTGCTAGGTATTTTCCTTGCTTACAAGCAATTTGTGCAGTAGGTGCGAAATTTGAAACAATCGCTAAATCTCCTAAAACATAGCAATTATCAAAATTAGGTGCCATTAAATACTCATTTACTAAAACTCTATTATTTTTGTGATTAAAGCCACTATTTGCAATTACTTCACTACCCTTAACTCCAGCTGTAAAAATTATAGTTTTTGCTTTTATATAATTATTTTCATCGTTTAAGAATAATTTATCATCAACTTTTTTGATTATTTTATGAGAGCTTAGAACTTTTACGCCTAGATTTTCTAAATAATTTCTAGCTTTTTTAGCTAAATCTTTAGTATAAACAGGCAAAATCTCATCCATTGCTTCAACCAAATATAAATTAATGCTAATTCCTAGATTTTTGCAAGTTGTAGCGATTGAGCCACAAAGTTCTACTCCACTAAGCCCCGCACCACAAATAATTACATTTTTATTCTCATAAAGCTCAAGATTTTTATAAAGTGTTTCAGCAGTTTTTAAAGCGTTTTTATAATTTATAATATTTAAGCATTCATCAAGTCCATCAATGCCAAAGGTATTTACACTCGCACCAAGCCCAACATAAAGCTCATCATAATCATAATTTGCATTCTCGCAAATAACTTTGCCATTTTCAATACTTTTTACATTATCACAAATTAAAGTTATATCTTTAGGCAGTATGCTTTTTAGATTTATTACTATGTCTTTTTCGCTTTCTCTTGCTGCTATTTTGTGTAATTCTGTCGTTTTATAATGATAAGAATTATTGTTTATTAGTATAAATTCTGCTTTTCTTAGATTTTTCTTTTTAATCTTTTTAATTAGACTTAAATTTGCATACCCAGCACCTAAAAATACAATTTTTTTCATAAACTCTCCTTTAAAATATTTAATAAATATTAAAATATTTTTACTTTAATTCATATTAAATATTAATAAAGTTTAAAATAAAATTTATATATTTTAAATTCAATCAAATAATTCAATTACAAAATTATCTAATTTCACTTGATTTGAATAATAAAAATACTTCGCTAAAACCAAAATACCAAGCAATTCTTCTATATTAGGATTTAAAAATTGTTGTATATATTCATTTTGATTTTTAATAATATTTTTTACTAATTTATCATTAGTTAAAGCATTATCCATTACATCTAAAATATCGCTAAAATCATCTTGAATTAATAAAAAATGCTCATTAGGAATTAATTTTCCTTCCATAAACCAAGTTTCATATTTTAATCTTGGAGTAATTGCGATAGAATTTGAACTCATTATCCATTTAAGATTTGTAGCAACATCCCAGCCTTCAAGAGAGATTATAAATTTATATTTAAGCTGCTCTTCCTTGCTTAAATAACCTGACCTATTTTTCTTATTTACATTACCTAGATTTAGTCTATCACAATCTTGAAATTTATTCATAAAATCTATTCTATTTTGTTGAACACAAGCACCCCTAAAAACAGCCAAATCCACTTTATCTTTAAAATCATTTTTATCATCTAAAAAGCAAAAATGTCTTCTGCTATCAAGCTTTAAAATCACATTTTTACTATCAATTGGTCTTGATTTTGTTATGGTATTTAAAAACTCGCTAGAACAATCATAAAAGAATTTATTTATCTTTAAATCTTTATGAAAATATTTGCTAACCTTGTAAAAATCAAAAGAATATGAAGTATTTTTTAATAAGTTTTCGCCTAATTTAGAATGCTCTACATTTTCTATCTTTTTTAGCTCAAAAAAATCATTAATTTTATTGTAATAATTCAATCTATTTTTTATATGTAAAATCTCATCATTTTTTAACTTTTTTAAAGCATTTAATTTTGAAATTAATTGCATATTAAAAAACACTCTTGGAATACTTAAAGCACCAAGTCCTTTTAAATTCATAATCATTCTACTCATATTATTTTCCTTATTTTAAATTCTTATTTAGCTTTTCTATGCTTTTGCAAAGTGAGTTAATCAAATAATCAATATCGCTTAATTCGTGAGTATAATGCAAACTTATTCTTAAAAATCCAGGCTTAGCATTGAAATTTTGATTATCCACATAATTTAATAAATCATGCGCATAAGGACCAGCACAAGCACACCCAGCACGAGTTTCTATCCCATAATCATCGCTTAAGACCCTAGCTAAATCATAAGGGCTAACGCCTGTAGAATTTAGTGAAAATATAGGCAATCTATCCTTAATATTTGCAGCGTATAGTGTGATTTTGTATTTAAATTGCACTTTTTTAATGGCGTTTAAAAAATATTCTTTTAAGATATTTTCCTTTTCTTTAATCACCCCAAGCCCTATTTCATCTCTAAGTCTAAAAGCTAATTCACTTTTAATAACTTGTAAAATCGCAGGGGTTCCACCCTCTTCAAGGCTTTCAGCATCGTCTAAAAACTCATAATTGCTCCTACTAACATAACCAACCGTCCCACCAGCTGCAAATGTAGGAATTTTGCCAATAAGCTCATTTTTAATAGCTAAAAATCCACTCGTGCCAACTCCGCCTAACATTTTATGTCCTGAAAAAAACAAAGCATCAAACGGAATTTCAATATTTTCATAAGGTATAGCCGAACTTGCATCAATTGCTAACATCGCTTTATATTTTTTCGCAATTTCGCTGATTTTTGCAAGGTTTGCCCTAACTCCTGTGATATTGCTAACGGCATTAAAACTCATTATTATTTTTCTATTAGCGTTCTTTTTGCAAATTCTTTCAAGCTCGTATAAATCGCTGTTAAAATCCCTATGATTTAGCCTAATACATTCACATAAACCTTCTTTAAAACTAAGCTCATTTGAATGGTGTTCAATCGCACTAACAATTACTAAAGGCAAAGTATTTTTAGCAATATCATTAAAATAACGCTGTTTAATTAGCGGTGGAACATATATTCCTAATAATTCTTGAAATTTTTTAATAGCCGCAGTTGAGCCACTCCCACAAGCAATCAAGCTATAATTAGAATTTAATCCTAAGCTTTTTTTGATATAGCTTTTTGCGTCTTTATAGTATTTACTTGTTATTTTTGAATTTTTTGCACTATCTGAATGAGTGTTGGCGTATGTTTTTAAAATATTTTGCATTTTGAATTCAATTGATTTTAGTGCTAAAGCACTTGCTGTGTAATCAAAATATTTTGTATTTTCATCTAAAATTATGTCGCTTTTTAGCTCACTAATTTGCATTTTTGCCCTTTGTAAAAATAATTAAAGTAAAATTAGCACAAAAAAATTAAGGGGTAGTTATAGAATTTTTAGACTTTATTAAAAGATATCCGCATTTTTATTTAGACGAAGCATTGGACTTTTATTCTGTGTTTGGAGATAAGAGTTTTAAACCTAGTTTAAATGATATTAATTATTATATACACGAGCTAGTAAATACATATAATCCTTACGAATTTGAAATAAATGAAAGCGAATGCAAGGCACTAATTCACTACGCTAGAAAATCTCGCTTGGAGTTTTCTATCAACAAATACGGCTCAAGATTTAAAGCTAGAAAGAGCTTTCACTCATTGATTAATCGTGGTTTTTTAAGACTTGAATTAAATAATGATTTATTGAGTTTTAAGAGATTTTATCCACAAAATAAAGTTATTTTTAATTCTAATTACACTAGATTTTATTTTTATTTTTTAAAGGCAATGGAGAAAATAATTTTAAAAGATAAAGAATTAGCCTTAAGATTAATTAATGATAAATTTTATGAATATCAGTCGTTTATTTACGAGCAAATTGCTTGTGAGTGGTGCGAGAAGAGATTTAATATAAAAGGCATTAAGAGTATTTGGGGCAAAGATTATGAATGTGATATTTTTTATGATAATTACGAAATATCTTTATTGGGTGAAGTGAAATTTAATGGCAAAAAAATGTGTATTAGCTCGTATTCAAAACTCATTCAAAAGGCTAGATATTTGGGTTTTGAGCCTGATTATTTTATACTTTTTAGTAAAAACGGCTTTAGTAAAAAACTTCTAGCTTTAAATGATAAAAGACTAATATTAGCTAATCACGAAAATTTTAAAGAATTTATATAAATTATTTACTCAAATATTTTTTTATTTCTTCACTAATTGGAGATAGTTTGCCATCTTTTATATGAACTAATTTTATAAAAGCTTCAAAAATAGCTTTATCATCTTTATAAATTATTTGCTTTAATTCTAAACAATATTTATCAAATCCTACAAGAATATTTTTAACTTCTAAAATATCTCCTAATTTAGCAGGTGCTTTATAAATAGCCTTAATTTCTCTTAATGCAAAAGGATTTTCTTTTAATAAATCTTTTCCTTCATTAGCGAAAAACCATTCGCTCCTAGCTCTTTCACAATATTTTAAATAATTTGTATGATAGACAATCCCCATACAATCAGTATCTTCATAATAAACTCTAATTTGCATCCTAATCCTTAAAAGAGTATGGCTATAAGCCGGGTTTTGTCTTGGATAATCATTTATCTACTTACTATTTCACAATAGCACTCTAGCGAAGGGTTTAAAATATAAGATAAAAACCACCCCTTCTTGCTGCAGGTTGGGTTTATAAGCTGAATTGCTTTTACTCGCATAATCACTGGTGGGCTCTTACCCCGCCGTTTCACCTTTACCTAAAATTAGGAAGTTTATTTTCTGTTACACTTTCCCTTAGATTGCTCTAGCCATCTGTTAGATGGAACCTCATCTTATTGCAGCCCGGACTTTCCTCTTAATTAAAAGCGATTATCCACCATACTCTTACGCCATTTTAACTAAGCTTGTTTAAGATAAAGAAAATTAAAGGAGTAAAAAATGTATAAATATAATTTATATTATCCAGCGGGAAATACTACAGCTTTGGTTATTGGCATTAATAACTTAGATTTTAAAAGTATAAATAATGAGATTTTATCTAAGCATAAAGATGTTGAACAAGTTGGCTTTGTGCAAGATTATGAATTAAAAATGGCAGGTGGAGAGATTTGTTTTAATGCTTTAAGATGTGCGGGAAAGTATTTTTTAGATACTAATAATTTAAAAACTACAAAAATTAAACTAAATGATAAAGATTATTTATGCGGTATTAGTAGCAGTGATTTTATAAAAGATAATAATATTAAAAAACTATATAAAGATGATAATTTTTATTATTTAAGATTTAAAAATGAATATAAATTAAATAAGCTTGATGATGATATATATTATGTAGATTTAGGAGATATTTTTCATATTATTTATACGAAAAAATTAGATTTATCTAAAATTAATTTAAAAGAATTTGCATATTCATATTTAAAAAATAATGATTTTTTAGACAAAAAAGCAAGTGGTTTTATGTATTTACAAGGTGATTGCCTTGAGCCTATTGTCTGGGTAAGAGATATTAAGACTTTATTTTATGAGAGCGCTTGTGGGAGTGGGAGTTTTGCTAGTTATTTATATTGCAATGAAATTTTAGGTAAAAATTATTTAGCACTAAAACAACCTTCAAATGAGTATTTGTTTTTAAGAGAAGTTGATGGCTTTATAGAAATTAGCTCAATTATTAAAGATATTTTGTAAATTAATATCATATTAACATATATTTTATATATCAATTTAATAACAAATATCAAATCTAAAGGATAAAAATGCTTAAAAATATATTTTTAAAAACTCTTTTAAATATATTTTTATTAAATTATAATGCAAGTTTAAGCACAACAGATTTTTTTAAATTTTGGGGCATTTTACTTTTAATATTAAGCTCTTATATGTTTTTTGGTTTTTTAATGTTTAAAATAGGAGTAATTAAAAGTATTTTTACTTTTCAAACATATTTTATAGATATATTGATACTACCATTTTTTAGCATATTATTTTTAAGTCTTATCTATAAGGCAAATTCTTGTAAATCTTGGTTATTTTATGCTGGTTTATTTTTGATACCTTTATTTGTTTTACTTGTATTTTTTGGGGTATTTTATATAATATTAATACTTATTTTATATGTTATTATTATGATTTTTAATATAAATTCTACAAATCTTAATATAAAATTAAATAAAAAATCTTTAATTTTTAGGCTTTTAGCCATTTGTTTTTTAATTTTTATAGCATTTATATTCCCGCCTGATATAAAATTTATAAAATATGGATACGGAATTGATTATATTAGTTTTTTAACTTTTTTAAATTTTGCATTTTTAATCCCTAGTTTTGCTACTATTTTGATATATTTTCTTAAAAATTATAAAAGTTTAAAATAAGTGAATAATTTAATATTTCAACTTTATAAAATATAGCTATATATTTGATAGTAATATATAATTAAATCCTAGATTTTAAATTGAATTAGAATTTAAAATACTTAGGAATTAAAATAACTTAAAATTTTTTCTTTGTTTAAAATAAATTCTTTATCAATCTCTGTCATTTTTAATTGTGAAAAATCAAATTCATCATAAGGAATTAAATTATCTTTAGTTGCTAAATGAATACGAGATTTTTTCATTAACGGAAAATGAAGACTTATTATATTTTCTGCTTTTTTCCATTTATTTAAAGAATACAAAGACTCATAACCTTGATTATAATCCATATAAAAATGGGTATACTTATCTTTGTTTAATACCCAATGATCATCTCCTACTTTATAAAAATTCTTTAAAAAATATAATTTACCATCACTATAATGCATATTAAGAGCAGGCAAATAAATACTATCAATAATGCTTTTTGGTTGCATTAATACCTTTTTTAATGCAATTTCATTATAAATATGGTCACAATCAATTTTAATCAACCAATCATTTAATGGAATTTTATTAAGCACAAAATTATAATAAGTATCAAGTCTAAATTCTTTTGATATTTTTTGTTTATAGTTTTCTTTCCCTGCAGGAATTACTTTGTAAGGATACTCTAAAGGAATAAAATTCGGATTATTTTTGCAAAATTGTTTAATTACTTCACTAGTTCCATCATCTTTACCAAATTCATCTAAGTGATAGCCTAGAACTCCTCTTGTAATACCCCCCCCCAACTATTGTATTTAAGGTAATATTAATAGTTTCTATTTCATTATAAACCCTTATAAAAGCCCAAGGATTTATATCCTTTGGCTTTGGTTCAAATAATGATAAAAATTCATGCTTTCTTTTTAAGCAACTTCTTATATGTTTATTATAAATATTCATTTAATCTCCTTAAAACATCAATCCATCTTCTTCTTGTTGTTTTAATATATCATTTCTGCTTGCTTTTGGTAAAGGTGATTTATCTGTATAAAACCAAGTTTTACCATCAATTACTCTTTTTCCAACGCCTTTTGGTATATCAAAAGTTCTTTTAATATTTGGATTTTCTGCTAAATATTTTTGCATAAAATATCTAAATACAGGAGCAGCCGTTCTAGCACCACCTTCATAATATTTCATAGGCTTATTATTATCATTACCATACCAGGTTATTACTTGAATACTAGGCGTAAAACCTACAAACCAAGCATCTATACTTTTATTTGATGTCCCTGTTTTTCCAGCTACTTCAAGTCCTGCAATTCTTGCTGCACCACCAGTTCCGGCTGCAACAACATTTTTCATCATATCAATCATTAAATAAGCTTGTTCAGGTTTTACAAATTCTTCTGCTTCTTTGGTTTTTAACTCAATTTCATTACCAAATTTATCAGTAACTTTTGTAATCAATCTAATAGGTTGTTTTGTTCCATAATTTGAAATAATGCTATAAAGTTCAGCGTAATTATAAGGACTAACCCCAAAAGAACCTAATCCTATTGATAAATCTTGTGGAACATTTGTAAAACCAAATTTAGTAATTGTTTGATGAACAAAACTAAGGCTAGTATCAAGTAATAAGTTAATTGTAGCTAGGTTTCTACTTTTTGTAAGTGCTTCTTTAAGAGTGATTAAACCATTAAAATCTTTTCCATAATTTTTAGGCTTCCAAATCATTTTCTTACCCTGTGCATCACGAGTTTCAAATACTCTTGCAATATCAGCAATCTCGCTAGCAGGTGAATAGCCAAGATTTAAAGCTGTAAGATATACAAATGGCTTAAAGCTTGAACCCACTTGACGATTACTCATAGTAGCACGATTAAAATTACTTTTATAATAATCAACCCCACCAACTAAAGCTAAAATATCCCCACTACTAGGCTCTGTAACTATCATAGCTCCATTGATTTGGTTTAAATCTATATCTTTATCTCTTTTGATAAGTTCATCATATCCAAACTTAATAGCTTCTTCAGCTATTTTTTGAGTATTCAAATCAACACTAAGTTCAACTCTATAACCACCTGTTTTAATGTCTTCAATTCCCATAGCTTGTAATTGTCTAATAGCTTCATCTATTACATAAGGAGCTTTATTTTGGGTTAAACTCTCATCATAAACAATTGGTTTTAAAGCTACATTTTGTTTATATTCAGCTTCACTAATCCAGCCTAAATCATACATTCTTTTTAAAACCGCATTAGCTCTTGAAAGCGATAAATCAATTCTTTTTGTAGGATCATATGTGCTAGGAGCTTTTGGTAAGCCAACTAGCATAGCCATTTCTTTAAGGCTAAGTTCGTTTAATTCCTTATGAAAATACCCAGCAGCAGCTGTTTTAATCCCATAATATCCATGCCCTAAAAATATAAAGTTTAAATATCTTTCTAATATTTGTTCTTTTGTTAGATTTTTTTCAATTTCATAACTAATTATTGCTTCATTTATTTTTCTTTTAATGCTTTTTTCACTTGTTAAATAATGATTTTTCACAAGTTGTTGAGTAAGAGTTGAAGCACCTTCTGCTAAGCGACCTTTTTGAATATCTTTAATAATTGCTCTAAAAATAGCATCAATATTAATTCCTTCGTGTTCAAAAAAACTCGTATCTTCAATGGCAATTAATGCTTCAATTAGTCTTGGTGGAATTTCTTCAAATCTAGCATAAGCTCTATTTTCGTTAAAAACATTTGCAAGTAAAGTGCCATTTCTATCATAAAATTGAGTTGTAAGGTCTAAATCAAATTCCTTATAATCAATATCTTTATTTTCAACAACATTTAAAAAATATCCTAAAACAACACAGCCTAAAATTCCACAAACAGCTATAAAATAAATAATGTATTTCAAAAAATCTCCTTAAATCATAGTGCTAATGAGTAAAGCAAATAGCACACCAATACAAGAAATCAAAATATTTAACGGGATAAAATAATAAACAATTAAAGCTATTTTTTCATTACAAACTAATAATTTATTTTCTTTTTCTTTCTCACATAAAATAAATTGATAATAAATATATAATAAATTTAAAGTAGCAAAAGCATAAAGCGACCATTGTGTAGATGCTAAAGTATTAAACAATGGGTCAGAACTATTATTAATCATTACATATATAGCACTAAAAGCCATAACAGCCATTAAAACAAAAAACGCATAAAGCTGCTTTTTTAATATCCTTAGTGCTTTTTGTAAATTCTCTTCATCTTCACATAAATAAAAACCAGCATTTGCTCTAATGCCTAAATGAAGACCAATAAAGCAAATACCGGCTAATAAATGTATATAAGGTAAAACTAAGCTATCAAGCCCTAGCATATTACCTTCTTGATTTCATCTTTTGCTAAAGCTAAAGCTTCGTTGATTTTACTAATATCTTTTGCACCTGCAGTAGCAAAATCATCTCTACCGCCGCCATTTCCGCCTAAAAATTGAGCTACAATCTTAGCTAAATTTCCAGCCTTAACGCTAGTATTTTTTGAGCCAACCGCAATGCTTACTTTATCGTCTTTGCAAGTGATTAAAACAATAACAGCTTTATCAAATTTATTTTTAAACTCATCTATACCAGATTTAATATCAAGCCCGTTATATTCACTAACGCAAACATTAATTCCGTTAATAATCTCACTATTTAAATTATTAGCACCATTTTTTAAAGCGTCTTTTAGTTCTTTTATTTCATTTTTTAAATTCTCAAAACTCTTTAAAATATCATTTGTTTTTAGACTTTTTTTGATATTTTCAAATTCCGCAATCAAATTCCTTGAGTATTCTTTAGCAGCCTTACTTGCTATTGCTTCAATTCTTCTAACACCAGCACTTACTCCGCTTTCTTTTAATATTATAAAATCGCCAATTACTGAAGTATTACTAACATGAGTTCCACCACAAAGCTCAATACTATCTCCTAAAGTTAATACCCTTACTTTATCGCCATATTTTGTATCAAAAAGCGCCATTGCACCGCATTTTTTTGCACTTTCAATATCAGTTATTTGAATATTTGAATTTGTAGCTTTATAAATCATATCATTTACAATATCACTAATTTGCTTTAGCTCATCTTCGTTTAATGCACGGGTAAAATTAAAATCAAATCTAATTCTATTGTAATCAACAAATGAACCTGCTTGAGTTGCATTTTCTCCTAAAACCTTTCTTAATGCATAATGAAGCAAGTGAGTAGCACTATGATGTCTTGCGATTTCTGCTCTTCTTTCGGTATCAATTTTGATTAATAATTCATCATTTACATTAAAATCACCTAGAATTTCAACTAAAGCTAAATTAATATCAAAAAATTTCTCAACTTCAAGCACATTTGCAACTAATTTATCATTTTTATAAATACTACCTAAATCGTAATTTTGCCCACCACTTGTTGCATAAAGTGGAGTTTTATCAAACATTAGCCAAGCTTTTTTGCTTTTAATTCCAATTTTAAATTCTTCATCTAAAGCAGCTAATAATTTTGCTTTAATTTCAGTGTTTTCATATCCAACGAACTCATTTAGACCGAATTTATCTAATAATTCTTTAAAATCTCCGTGAGTTGCTTTATCCCCACTACCTTTCCAATTTGCTTTAGCTAATTCTCTTTGCTTAGCCATTAGTTCATTGAATTTGTCTTCATCAATTTTAAGATTTTTTTCTCTTAACATATCAAGAGTTAAATCAAGTGGAAAGCCATAAGTATCATATAATTTAAACGCAACTTCTCCACTAAAAATATCTTTAGTATTGTTTAATTCATCATTAAAGATTTGCATACCTTTTTCAATAGTATTTAAAAATCTCTCTTCTTCACTTAATAATTGCTCTTTTACAAAAGATTTTTTCTCATTTAAATATGTATAATGCTCTCCCATTAATTCACAAACAATATCTACTAATTTATACATAAATGCACTTTTAAATCCTAGTAAATATCCGTGTCTTAAAGCTCTTCTTACGATACGGCGTAAGACATATCCTCTACCTTCTTTATCAAATGTTACGCCTTGAGCTAGTAAAAATGTAGCTGAACGAATATGATCAGCAATTACTCTAAAACTAGCTCCACTTTTATATTCATATTTTAGGTTTGCTAAACTTGCGATTTTTTCAATTATTGGCATAAATAATGAGCTATCAAAATTGCTAAATTTTCCTTCTTTAATAGCACTTACACGCTCAAGTCCCATACCTGTATCAATGCTAGGTTTTGGTAGTTTTGTCATAGTTCCATCAGGGTGTTTTTCAAACTGCATAAAAACTAAATTCCAAATCTCAAGGAATCTATCTCCATCTCCACCCATATAATCTTCATCACTTTTAAAATTTTCTTCACCTTGGTCGTAAAAAATCTCACTACAAGGACCACATGGGCCAGTATCACCCATTTGCCAGAAATTATCTTTATCTCCAAATTTATAAATGCGTTCTTTTGCAATGTGTTTTTGCCACATATTATAAGCTTCATCATCGTTTTCATGAACGGTTACATAAAGCCTATCTTTCGGTAATTTTATAACCTCAGTTACAAATTCCCAAGCATAAGCAATTGCTTGTTCTTTAAAATAATCACCAAAAGAGAAATTTCCTAACATTTCAAAAAATGTATGATGCCTTGCAGTATAACCAACATTATCTAAGTCATTGTGCTTTCCACCTGCACGAATACAAGTTTGACAGCTTGTTTTTCTAGGTGGATTTGGGCGTGGCACTTCACCTGTAAAAATACTCTTAAAAGGAACCATTCCTGCATTTGCAAAAAGCAAAGTCGCATCATCAGGCACAAGTGGGCTTGATGGGGTAATTTCATGACCTTTACTAGCAAAAAACTCTAAAAATTCTTTTCTTATATCCATTTTTATATCCTTGAAAATTTTTTAAATCATATCAAAAAGGTTTTAAACTAAAGATAATAAAGCTCTAATTTTTAGAGCTTTAATTTAGTTAGCATATCATCATAAGCTTTTTTTGTTCCTTGTCTTACTGGCTGTATTATTGAGCCTATTATTATAAATACTGAAGCTAGTAAAAATCCTGGTATTATTGAATAAAGTTCAAATATACCTTCTTTTGCAATATTAAAATAATCAATATGCTCCCATAAAATCACTCCTAAAGCACCAAAACTCATACCTAAAATCGCACCTAATCTACTCATATTTTTCCAAAATAAAGAAAAAATTATCACACTACCAAAAGAAGCACCAAAACCAGCCCAAGCATATCCAACAATATCAATAATGCTAGTATTTTTATCAGCAGAAATTATAAAAGCAACAATAGCAACAACCAAAACACTAAGTCTTGAAACTCTCATTACTATCTTAGCAGGAGCACCTTTATTAAAAATTTTTCTATAAAAATCTTCTGCTAAAGTTGAGCTAGATACTAATAATTGCGAACTTGCCGTACTCATAATCGCTGCTAAAATCGCACTTAATAAAATTCCAGAAATCCAAGGATTAAATAATAATTGGCTAGTTACTATAAAAATTCTATCCTTATCTAATAAGTCTATATTAAACTTATATAAATAAGCAATACCAATAAATCCTATTAAAATAGCTCCAATTAAGCTAATTACCATCCAAGAAATACCTACAAAAGTAGCAATTGGAATGTCTTTTGTGCTTTTTATAGATATAAACCTTACTATTATGTGTGGCTGACCAAAATACCCAAGTCCCCAAGCTAAAGAACTAATTATCCCTACTAAAGTTAGATTTTTACTCATAGAAATATAATCTTTTTGACTTTCTTCTCCAAGCTTAATTATTATATTAATAGCTTCGCTAAATCCGCCTATTTCATTAATCATAACCAATGGAACAATAATTAAAGCTCCCATCATCAATAAGCCTTGTATCAAATCAGTCCAACAAACTGCCTTATATCCGCCAACGAAAGTATAAACAACTATTAATATAGTTCCTGTAATTACTGCTTGTTCGTATTTAACTGAAAATAATTCTTCAAAAAGCTTTCCACCAGCTACTAAACCACTAGATATATAAATAGTAAAAAATATTAAAATCACAATAGCACAAATTATTCTTAAGGTATGACTATCATCGCTAAATCTAGTCTCAAAATAATCAGGAATAGTTATACAATCTTTTCTAACATCAGTATAAATTCTAAGCCTTTTAGCAACAAACATCCAATTAATTAAAGCACCAATACTAAGCCCTATTGCTATATAAGTTTTACCTAAGCCATATAATAAAACAGCCCCTGGTAATCCCATAAGAAGCCAACCGCTCATATCAGACGCTCCAGCACTAAGTGCTGATACTATAGGACCCATACCTTTATCGCCTATAAAATAATCTTCTGAAGTTTTATTTTTCTTCCAAAAATAAAACCCAATTCCTAGCATTAATACGCTATAGAATACAAAATCTAAAATTATTGGCAAACTAATTTGCACCTTTTCTAATTCATTCATTTTTATCCTTTTATATAGACTAACTTTTAAAACTCTAGCACCTAAATTCCAATAATAATAAAATACTATAAAATAAGATTATTTAATAATTCAAATATTTTATTAATAAATAGATTTATTACTAGCTATAGTTTTTGAGTATTTGCTACTTGTTTATAAATAAAAGCTTTTAAATATCCTATTTTATCACATTCAATATCATTTTAAATAATTTTTATAAATTTATATTTTAAAAAAGCTTATTATAAAGATTACAATAAAGCCTTAAATAATTATGTATTAAATGAAAGCAAATACAATTAGCCTTTTATTTTTTAAGGATAATCAATGTTAGCATTCTGTGATTTAAAATCTCAATATTTAAAATACAAAAACGAAATAGATGAAAGAATTCAAAATATATTAAATAATACAAGTTTTATAGGTGGAAATGAAGTTGCTTTGCTTGAAAGTAATCTGGCAAATTATACAAAAGCAAAATACGCATATTCTTGCTCAAACGGAACTACGGCTTTATATGTAGCATTAAAAGCTTTAGGAATTAAAGAAGGTGATGAGATAATTACAACTCCTTTTACTTTCATTGCAAGTTCTGAAATGATAGCTTTAATTAAAGCTAAACCTGTTTTTGTTGATATAAGCGAAGTAGATTATAACCTTGATATAAGCAAAATTGAAAGCCTAATTACACCTAAGACTAAGGCTATTTTGGCAGTTTCAATTTTTGGTCAAATGCCTGATTTAAATTCCATAAAAAATATATGTAAAAAACATAATTTATACTTGATTGAAGATGCAGCTCAAAGCTTTGGTGCAAAAGATGATTTAGGCAATATCTCTTGTAATATTGCCGATATTAGCACGACAAGTTTTTTCCCTTCAAAACCACTTGGGTGTTATGGAGATGGTGGGGCTATCTTTACAAATAGCGATGAATTAGCAAAAAAAGTAAAATTACTTATAAATCACGGAAGCGAAATGAGATATAAACACGAAATAATAGGCTTAAATGCAAGACTTGATAGCATACAAGCTGCAGTTTTAAATGTAAAATTAAAATATTTTGATGAAGAAATTGCTAAAAGAAACGAAATTGCTAACATTTATACAAAAAACCTTAAAAACTGCATTACACCTAAGGTAAAATCAGGATATAAGAGTGTTTGGGCTCAATATAGCGTAAGGGTTAAAAATAGAGATTTAGTAGTAAAAAAACTAAGTGAAAACAATATCCCAACCGCAATTCATTATCCAATAGCGCTATATTCGCAACCTTGCTTTAAATATTTAGATTATAAAGCAAGTGATTTTAAAGTATGCGAAAATGTAACAAATGAGATTTTATCTTTGCCATTTTCTGCATTTTTAGATACACTAGACCAAGAAAAAATCATTGAAATTTTTAATAAAGGAGAATAAATGAGAAGATTAGATCAAGTAGGTTCATTCTTAAGACCAGCTAAATTAAAAGCTGCAAGAAGTGATTATGCAAACGCAAAAATCAGTAAAGACGAATTAAGAGCTATTGAAGATGAGTGCATAAAAGAATTACTAATTGAGTGTGATAAAAACAATGTTTATTATCTAAGTGATGGAGAATTTAGACGCTCTTGGTGGCATTTAGATTTTTATTGGGGATTTAGTGGAATTAGCAAAATTATTAAAGAAAAAGGCTATATTTTTAAAGGTATAGAAACAAGAGCTGAAGGTATTAAAATAACTAATAAAATAGAATGTAAAGACCATCCTTTCTTAAAAGATTTTGCAAGTTTAGTAAAGATTGCAAAAGAATTAGGCATTGATACAAATCGCTTAAAATTAACAATTCCTAGCCCATCAATGCTTTTATATATGTTATTTATCCGTGGTGGATTTAATGTAGAATTTGAATACTACGGAAAAGATTATGCAAAATTAAAAGAAGATATTTTAAAAGCCTATGCTGATTTTTATTTAGAATTTGAAAAATTAGGCGGAGTTTATTTACAACTTGATGATGTTAGCTTTGGCTCGTTTTGTGATGAAGATTTTAGAGCAAATCTAATCAAAAACAACTATAACGCCGATGATTGCACTAAGGAATATGTAGAGTATTTAAACAAAAGCCTATCAACTATGCCAAAAACAATCACAAGTGCAATACATATATGTAGGGGTAATTATAGAAGCCATTTTAGTGCTAGTGGTGGATATAGCAAGGTTGCTAGCGAATTATTTGCAAATCTTAATATAAATAAATTCTTTTTAGAATTTGATGATGATAGGTCAGGAGATTTTGAACCATTAAAATATATTAAAAATCAAATAGTAGTAATTGGACTTTTAACTACTAAAACTAAGGAAAATCCAAGTATTCAAACTCTAATTAAAAGAGCAAAAGAAGCAGCTAATTTCTTAGATACAAAACAAATTGAGTTTAGCACCCAATGTGGTTTTAGCTCTACAGAAGAAGGAAATGAAATTGATATGAATACTCAATGGGAAAAAATCGCACTTTTAAATGAATTAAATAATACTTTAGATAAAGAAGGCTTTTAATGAATATAGCATTAATAGGTCTTGGTGTAATGGGTAAAAACCACTACACCGAACTTTGTAAAAAGGATATAAATTTATATTGCTTTGATTTAATTAAGCCTGATTGGATTGATGATAATAAGTATTTTTCTAATTTAGATGAATTATTAAAAAATGATATTGATGGAGCGATAATAGTTGTTCCGACTAAATATCATTATGAAGTATTTTCTAAGATTAAAGATAAAATCAATTTTATTCTAATAGAAAAACCATTATCATTTAGTCTTGATGAAGCTTTAGCTATTAAAAATAGCGGAGTAAATGTAGCAGTTGGCTTTTGCGAGAGATTTAACCCTGTAAGTCTTGAGTTTTTAAAACATATCAAAAACGAAGAAATAAAATATGCAAGTTTTATAAGAGCGTCTAAAAAACCAGCTAGAATTAGTGATGTTGGGGTTGATTTAGACCTTTGTGTGCATGATTTGGATTTAGCAAATTTCTTTGGGATAAAGGCTAGTTTTAAAATAAATCGCACAAATAATCCTTGCACGCAAATTAAGCTAAATTCTAATAATCTTGATATTTTAGCTTCTTGGGAATTTAATAGTAGGATTAGAAAAGCCTTTATAAATACAAATGTATCAAGCTATGAATTAGACTTTTTAAACTCAAAATTAATTAAAGATGAAACTACAATAACACTTCAAGCTCATTCAAGCCTAGCAAAAGAGCAAGATGAGTTTATTAATTATATCAAGACAAATGATTTAGGGCTTTTAGCAAGTGTTGATGATGCTATTTATACTCAAGAAATTCTAAAGAATTTGAATTAAGATATTAAAAATACTGACTTAAAACAAATTAATTAATCAATCCTTTAAAATAATTGCTAGAATAAAGCTTTTATTTAAAGGAGAGTAGATGAACAAGATTTTAGTTTTAGATGGAGTTAGCGATTTAGCTACTAAAATTTTAGAAAAAGATTGCAAAGTAAGTGAATATCCTAAAATTAGCGAAGAAGAATTGCTAAAAATAATTGGTGATTATGATGCAGTTATTTTAAGAAGTGCTACAAAAATTACAGAAAAAGTATTAGAACACGCTCATAGATTAAAAGTAATTGGTAGAGCTGGAGTTGGTGTTGATAATATAGATATAAAAGCAGCTACAAAAAAAGGAATAATAGTAGTAAATGCACCAAATGGTAATACAAACGCAGCTACAGAACATACTTTTGCACTAATGTTAAGCCTTGCTAGAATGATACCTAACGCACATGCTAGCGTAGTAAATGGTATTTGGGATAGAAAAAGCTTTTTAGGACTTGAATTAAAAGATAAAACTTTAGGGGTTTTAGGTTTAGGTAGAATTGGTGCTGGCGTTGCTAGTAGAGCACAAGCATTTGGTATGAAAGTAATTGCGTATGATCCATATCTTAGCAACGAAAGAGCTATTCATTTACAAGTTAAAAAATGTGAATTAAATGAAGTTTATGCTGAAGCTGATTTTATTACATTACACCTTCCATTAACAGATGAAACAAAAGAAATGATAAATAAAAATAGCATAGCTAAAATGAAAAAAGGTGTAAGAATTATAAATGCAGCAAGGGGTGAATGTATTAATCTTGATGATTTAACAAATGCTTTAAAAAATGGAGATATTGCAGGAGCTGCTCTTGATGTTTTTGCTAATGAGCCATTAGGAAACCACGAGATTACAACTTTAAAAAATGTGGTTTTAACACCACATTTAGGTGCATCTACAATAGAAGCTCAAGAAGGAGTTGCAGTTGATGTGGCAATTGCTATTAAAGAAGCGTTAAATGGTCAAATGGTTGCTAGTGCTTTAAATGCTGTGCCAGTTAGCCCTGAAATGCTAAATAAAATTAAGCCTTATTTTAATCTAGTAAAAGCATTAGGATTTATTGCGTGTGAAGTTAGCAATTCAGCAATTAAACAAGTTTTCATTGAATATTCAAATGCCTTTAAAGAGCTTGATACTAGAGCTTTAAGCCAAGTAATGTTATGTGGATTATTAAATTCTATATTGCAAGAAAAAGTAAATATGGTTAATGCACCAATTCTAGCTCAAAATAGAGGAATAAGCTTAATTGAGCAAAAAAGTGATGAAGTAAATAATCAAATAAAAGTAAAAATAGTAAGCGAATTAGGTGAGCACGAAATAAGAGGAGCTTTAATGAGCGATAAGAGTGCTTATGTTAGTGGTATTGATGAATATGATATTAAATTTGAACCAAGTGGAGTATTATTGTTAGTGCCACACGATAATGTGCCTGGTATGATAGGACAAATTGGAACTATTTTAGGCGAAGCAGGAATAAATATTTTAAGTATGCAAGTTAGCAAAACAAATACAAGTGGTGAAAACATAATGGCAATTAGTATTAATAAAAAACCATTAAAAACAGATTATAAAAAACTTTGTGAATTAGCTGGAGTTCATGGAGTTAAGATAATTGATTGCAGTGAGATTTGCGATGATTAATCTAATATTACTTAGACACGGGCAAACTAATTGGAATAAAGAAGGTAGATATCAAGGTCAAATTGATACTGATTTAAGTGATTTAGGCAAGGAGCAAGCTAAGAAATTAGCCCTTGCTTTAAAAAATATACAAATTGATTTTTTTATAGCAAGTCCTTTAAAAAGAGCTTATGAAACAGCTTGTGAAAGTGCTAAATTTCACAATAAAGAAGTTTTAAAAGATGAAAGATTATTAGAGATAAATCACGGAACTTGGGAAGGTAGATTATCAAGTGAAATAGAACAAGATTTATTAAAAAAATGGAAGCAAACCCCACATTTAGTAAAAATGCCTAATGGAGAAAGCTTAGAAGATATTTTAAATAGAGTAAAACTTGCAATAAACGATTATATTACAAAATACGATGGAAAAACAATTGCAGTTTTCGCTCACGATGCAGTAAATAAGGTAATCATTTCTCATTTATTAAATGCACCACTTAGCTCATTTTGGAACATTACTCAAGATAATACCTGTATTAATATCCTTGAAATATCTAATGATTTAGCAAAAATAATAACCTTAAATAACACTAGTCATTTAGGATATTTATATTCTAAAGAAATTCAATTAGGTTTATAATGCTTGTTTAAATTCTTATTTTGATTTTTACAAAATAAGAATTTAAAATCATTGCTTTACTAAATAATTCATCTTTAAAAATTATATAAATTTATATAATATGAAAACCATAAAATACAGCTTCAATTTGCTTTAAAATATTCTTACAAGATATATTAATCTAAAGCAGAATTTGTTGTAATGTCAATATTATTTAACATATTATTTTTGCTATTTTACTTATATTCAGGTATTACCCACGCTAGAATAATCATTTTTACCTTGTTTTAAAATCTTATAATAAATATTATCTATTTAAATTTTAAAAGTAAAAAATTTTATAAAGCTATTTTTTATTTTATTACCAAATAACATATAAAATATTTATATGAAAAATAAAGAATTTAAATTAGGATAAAAGATGAATTTTAGACATATGCAACTATTTTTAAAAGTAGCAAAATTGCAAAGCTTTACAAAGGCTGCAAATGAGCTTAAAATACCGCAACCATCATTATCTCAAAGTATTTTTGCATTAGAAAATGAGCTAAAAACTACGCTTTTTAATAGAAGCACAAATCCAATATCTTTAACCGAAGCAGGAGAAATATATTTAAAAAAAGCAAATCTAATAAAAGATATGATTGCAGAACTTGATACTGAAATTTCAGCACTAAACAATGCCAAAACTGGCAAAATTCGTATAGCATTCTTACAAAATGGCTATAATATGATTCCAAATCTCTTGCCACAATTTTGCAAGCGTTTTAGCGACGCTAGTATTAAAATTTCTCAAATCTTTTCAACGCTTAAAATCAAACAAATGATTTATGATGATGAAATTGACCTTGGAATGCTAGTGTTACCACTTGATATAAAATATTTAAAATATGAAATAATAAAAAGCAGCAATGTTTTTCTAGCACTGCCATCTTTACACGAATTATCTTTAAAATATAAAAATAAAGAATTGCCAGAAATATCAATCAAAGAACTAAAAAATGAGAAATTTATTCTACCAAAATCTTCTCAAAGAAGTAGATTAGATATTGATTTAATGTTTAAAAACAATGAATTTATTCCTAAAATTTTATGCGAAACAGAGACTTTTGATATTGCAAATTCAATAGTAGCAAGTGGTGTTGGTGCTACTTTTACTATTAGCGAATTAATAAAAGATGATAAAAAAGATAAAATAAAATTATTTAATATAAAGGATAATAATTTAATTAAAACATTAGTTATAGCTTATAAAAAAGATAAAAAACTCTCACATTTAGAGCTTGAGTTTATAAAAATGGCAAAAGAATTAGGGGCTTAGCCCCTAAAATTATGCTAATTTTGTAGCATCAATTATATTTAAATCAAGTCCTAATTGTTCGTTGCTAAGACCAAGTGCTAATCCTACTAATTGAGAAAGATGAATTATTGGCTTTCTAATTTCAGAACCCATTGCATCTTGATAGCGTTCTTGGTAAATATCAAGCTGCATTTGACAAAGCGGACAAGGTGTAACAACGCAATCAGCACCATTTTTATCAGCACTACCAACAATTTGAGATGACATTTTTTGCACCGATTTTACTGCTGGATAACTAGCGTGAAAACCACAGCAATCTAAGCGTTTTTCAAACGGAACTATTGTCGCACCAAGCGCACTAACTACAGCTTCAAAGCTTTTTGGATTAGTTGAACTTTCTTTTGCGTTATATGATTTTTCAGGGCGAATACTATGACAACCATAAAATAAAGCTACTTTTAGATTAGAAAGTGGCTTAACAACTTTTGATTTTAAGGTATCTAAATTCTCATACAAAATCCATAAAAGGCTTGTTATTTCATTATTTCCTTGATATTTCATATTACCTTTTGCTAAATATTCATTTATGCGGTCTTTTGCACCTTTATCTAAAGCAGTTTTTGCACGAGTTAAAGTTAGCATACAAGTACTACAGGTTGTTAGCATTGGCATATTCATATTCTCAGCTAATGCTATATTTCTAGCATTTGCTACAAGTGCTGCTATTGGGTCTACATCTTGTGCTTGAGATGCACCACAGCAACTCCAACCCTTAATCTCGTGTAAAGTTATACCTAGTATTGGAGCTATTGCTTCTAATGACATTTTTGATTCTTTAGCTGCTTGATTTAAAACACAGCCAGGGAAAAAAGCGAAATCTTTTTGTTGCATAACTTACTCCTTATTAGCAGCTCTAGCTGCTTCAATCATTTTTACTAAATCTTCATGACCTTCAATTTCTTCATCACCAAAAATATGTAATGGATTCATCTTACCTGCTTTCATTAGATTGTATGCAATATCTATTTTTGTAGTATTTGCTAAAACACCTTCAGAGCGAAGTGCTAAATAAATCTCATTTAATCTACCTGTATCTTCTAAGTCTTTTAAGAATGCTTCTGCGTGAGCTGGTCCTGTGCCATCTTTTAAACCTTTTTTCATAGCCATTACTCTTAGCATTGCTATATCATCAGCAGCACTAATTCCTTTAGGACAGCGGTCGGCACACTCTTGACAATGAACGCACATCCAAAGACCATTTGCAATAGATGGTTTTAAGTGTTTTAAAGCATCTTTTGAGCGTGAATCATAAGCAGCACGAAATGCGTGAGTAAATACAAATGGTTCCATATAATCACTTGAATCAGCTTCAAGTTTATTACATTCACTAGCACAACAACCACATAAAATACAATCCCATTGTTTTTTAATAGCATCAACTTCAGCTTGAGTTTGCACGCAACCTTTTTTATCAGAAAATGCTTCTTTTGGTGTTATAGTTGGTTTTATTTTTCTTAAATTCTCAATGCTTGGCTCCCAATCTACAACTAAATCCGAAAGAACTTTAAAATTTGCCAAAGGAGAGATTTTTAAACTTTCAGGATTGTCATATTCTTTTAATAAATCATCCATTTTAGTATCACAAGCAAGGTATGAATGCCCATTCACACGCACACCACAAGCACCACAAATCGCCATACGACAAGCCGAAGTAAAATTTAGTGAAATATCTTGAGTGCGTTTTATATGTTGTAATAAGGCTAAAAGCGTTTTTCCCTTTACTTCATCTATACTTAAATCATATGCTTGAACAAATTTATCAACTCCATTAAAGCGGTCAATTAAAATTTTCATTAGTATTTCCTTTCTTCAGGTTTAAATTCTGTAATAACTACATCTTTATAACTAAGGCTTAATTTGTCATCTTTTAAAGTAACAAGGCTATGTTTTAAGAAATTCTCATCATCTCTTGTTGGATAATCTTCTCTAGTATGAGCCCCACGGCTTTCTTTTCTATTTAATGCACCAAGACAAGCACACCTTGCTAAAAGAATGAGATTTCCAAATTCTAAATACTCAATTAAAGCGGTGTTATAGAACATATTTGGATTTGAAATTTTAAGATTATTATATTTAGCCCAAATCTCATCTAGGATTTTTATATGTTTTTCAAGCTTTTCTCCTGTTCTATAAATTCCCATATTATCCCAGTTATATTGTCCAAATTCTTCTCTTAAATCATAAAGCTCGTTAGGTTTTGAATTGCCACTTGTTATATCTTTTAGCTTAATTCTCCATTTTTGAGCTAATTCTTCAGCGTGTTTGCCAGAGCCATAATTTTGTCTTTTATTTGCATACTCACCTGCACCCTCACCTGCAAGTTTGCCTGTAACTGCCGCATCAGCTAAGCTATTTCCACCTAAACGATTTGCTCCGTGAATTGAAGCACAACTTGTCTCACCTGCAGCAAAAAGTCCTGCTAAATGAGTACTCATATCATCAAATTTTGCAATTTCTATACCACCCATTGAATAATGAGCTGTTGGACGAATTTTAATTGGTTCTTTTACTAAATCTATACCTTCAAATAAAAGTCCAATATGACGAATTTGTGGTAATTCATTCATAATTTGCTCTTCACCTAAATGTGTAACATCTAAAAGAACATAAGAGCCCATTCCCTCTCCAAATCCATTGCCTAAACGAATTTCACTTTCAATTGAACGAGAAACAATATCTCTTGGAGCAAGCTCAAGACGATTTGAGTATTTACTCATAAAGCGTTCGCCTTTATTATTAATTAATTTTCCACCAAGACCTCTTGCCGCTTCAGTAATTAATGCACCACCATTTCTAACTCCTGTTGGGTGAAATTGAAGCATTTCAGGGTCTTTAAACGCAAGTCCAGCTCTAAGTGCTGCAGCAATTCCATCTCCACTAGCATTAAATGGGGTTGAAGTGCGGTTATAGAACACACGAGTATAACCACCTGTTGCTAGAACCACTGATTTTGCTAATACAGGCACTACATCTCCTGTTTGCATATTTAAAAGAACTGCACCTTCGCACTCATTATTATCAATCGCAATATCAAGTAAGTAATGGTCAAGCAAGAAATTAACACCATTTGTAATAGCTTCATCAAGACAGGTATGCATCATAATAGAACCTGTTTTATCGGCTGCATAATTACAGCGTTCATATTTTGCACCACCAGCAAAACGCCTTGCAACCGTTTTATCTTGTTGTCTATTAAAAGGCATTCCTGCATAATCAAGTTCGTGAATTGCTTCGGTAGCCTTTTGTGCAAATTTAATAATTACATCTTGATCACCTAAAAAATCACTACCTTTAACAGTATCATATGCGTGTAATTTGTTTGAGTCACCATTTTCAAAATCAATCACACCATTAATCCCACCTTCAGCCATACAGGTTGCATTTCGTGATGGCATACCTTTATTAACTACTACAACATTTAAATTTGGATGATTTTTTCTAACCGCAACAGCAGCTCTAAGACCAGCACCACCAGAGCCGATAACTAAAACATCTACGCTTGGTAGTGAGGTATTTTTACCACTTTTTTTAAGCTCACTTGCCATAATTGATACAGGGCTTGTGCTAGCTGCTACTGCACCAACACCAAAAGTAGCTGATTTTATGAAATCTCGCCTATTGAATTTTTCTTCATTCATATAAAACTCCTTTAAATAAGAATTTTGGTATTAATCTTTATTTTTTTCTTAAAATAAAAAATTAATAGCAAAATATTATTCTAAATTACATTATAAGTCAAATATTATTTTTTTTATAATCTCATAAGATAAAAATTATAATATATAAAAAATCACGATTTTATGGTATTTTGAATTAGAGAATTTGTAATAAAATTAATATAAAAAATAAAATATCATCAATATTTATTAGCAATAAACTTATAAAAAGTTTCTTTTTTAGTATTTTAATAATTAATAATTTTTCACATTGCTTATAAATCTATAGTATAAATTTACTAATACTTTAAATATTTAATTTGCCTTTATTTACGCTAATTTTGAATATATACTATTAAGCTTTAAATAGGCAAATTAACACCATTTAAGTAATTACTTTAATTTATAATAATTAGATGATATTTTTATATATTCTTAAAAAATAATTTTAATTTTTGAGTATAAAACTATGAAAGTGTTTTAATGCTTTTATAAGCGTCAATAATGTTTCTTATTTCTTCATAAAAAGATTAATATGATTAATAATTCAATAGTTATAAAAAAATTATATTAGTGTTTTAAATTCTATTTGAGTAATAAAATAATCAAGCCCTAAAAAGGGCTTGAGATTATTCAGAAACGCTATAATCAGCTGCTGCTAAACGCTTTAATTGTCTATAGCGTCTTTGTGCATCTGCTTTGTTGCGAGCATATAGTTCTGCTGCTTCTTTTGGATTTCCTTTTTTTAGTGAGTTATAACGAACTTCTGCCATTAAGAACTCTTCATATAAATTCCAATCAGGTTCTTTTGAAGCAATTTTTAATGGATTTTTACCCTCTGCTTCTAATCTTGGATCAAATGTGTAAATTGGCCAATAACCACACTTAGTTGCGATTTCTGCGTGATCACCACTAGCACCCATTCCACCTTTAATTCCGTGAGCTATACAAGGGCTATAGCAAATGATTAAGCTTGGTCCATCGTAAGCTTCTGCTGCGATTAGTGCTTTAATAAAATGAGCATAATTTGCATTTGAATTTACTTGAGCTACGAAAATATTTCCATAAGTCATAGCAATTTGTCCTAAGTCTTTTTTCTGACTTGGCTTACCACTTGCAGCAAATTGTGCTACTGCACCTGTTCTAGTTGATTTTGAAGCTTGTCCGCCTGTATTTGAATAAACTTCAGTATCCATTACTAATACATTCACATCTTCTCCACTAGCTAAAACATGGTCAAGCCCACCATAACCAATATCATAAGCCCAGCCATCACCACCAAAAATCCATTGAGATTTTTTAGCTACATAGCTTTTTAGACCTAAAATTTCTTTAGCACCTTCAAGCTCTGCGTGTTGTTCTAATAATGGAATTAGTCTATCTCTAACATCTGCTGTTATATCAGCATTTTTCTTATTAGCCAACCATTCGCCATAAAGAGCTGCAATTGCATTTGGAGCTTTATCTTTTGTATTAATCATAATATCTTCAATTCTATGGCGAATTGTCTCGGTAGCAACTCTCATACCCATACCAAACTCAGCATTATCTTCAAATAATGAGTTACCCCAAGCAGGTCCAAAACCTTTATCATTTTTGCGATATGGAGTAGAAGGTGCTGAACCACCATAAATTGAGCTACAACCTGTTGCATTCGCAATCATCATTCTCTCACCAAACATTCTAGTAACTAATGTAATATATGGAGTTTCACCACAACCTGGACATGCTCCGTGGAATTCAAATAATGGTTGTGCAAATTGAGCACCTTTTGTAGTATCTTTTGCTATAAAATTATCTTTATAAGTAACTTTATGGAATAAATAATCAGCATTATCTTGTTCGCCTTTTTCTAGCTCTTCTTCAAGTGGAACCATAACAAGTGATTTTTCTTTACTTGGACATTCAGTTACACATAACTCGCAACCTGTACAATCTAATGTTGAAACTTGAATTTTAAATTTAAGACTTTCGCCTTTTACACCTTTAGCATCGATTGAATGCTCTTTCACGCCTACTGGAGCATTTGCCATTTCTTCATCATTAATTAAGAATGGGCGTATTACCGCATGTGGGCAAACTGATGCACATTGGTTACATTGAATACAATTTGCTTCAATCCATTTAGGAACCATAACACCAACACCACGCTTTTCATATTGTGTAGTTCCATGCTCAAAACTACCATCTTCATATCCAATAAATGCTGACACTGGTAAATCATCACCCTTTGCAGCATTCATAGGTTTAACTATATTTTCAACAAAAGCAGTTCCTATGTATTTATCATCAGCTTTTTTCTCATCTATTACTAAATTAGCCCAAGCTGGATCAACAGTAACTTTTACTAAACCTTGTGCTCCAATATCAATAGCTTTATAGTTCATCTCAACTACTGCTTCGCCCTTTTTAACATAGCTTTTATATGCAAATTCTTTCATATATTTTTGAGCATCTTCATAATCAATAATTTTTGCTAATTTAAAGAATGCACTTTGCATAATTGTATTTGTTCTATTACCTAGTCCTATATCACGAGCAAGTTTTGTAGCATTTATGATATAAAAATTCACATTTTTTTCAGCTAGAACTTTTTTAACTTTATTAGGAATTTTTTCAATTGTAGTTTGTTCGTCCCAAATTGAGTTTAGTAAGAAAGTTCCATTTTCTCTAATACCTGCTAAAACATCATAAATATCTAAATATGCAGCAACACTACAAGCAATAAAATGTGGGGTACTTACTAAATAAGTTGAAGTTATTGGCTTTTTAGAAAATCTTAAATGGCTTCTTGTATATCCACCTGATTTTTTACTATCATAAGCAAAATATGCTTGTGCATATAAATCAGTTTTATCCCCAATAATTTTAATTGAGTTTTTATTTGCACCTACCGTTCCATCAGCACCAAGTCCGTAGAATAAACATTCAGTTGTGCTTTCATCTCCTAATGAAATCTTTTTGCCTAGTGGTAATGAAAGATGAGTTACATCATCATTAATTCCAATTGTAAAATTATTTTTTGGTTTTTCTTGATTTAAATTCTCATATACTGCAAGTAATTGTGCAGGGTCAACATCTTTTGAACTAAGACCATATCTACCACCTACAATTAAAGGCGCATTTTCTTTATCATAATATGCAGCTTTTATATCAAGATATAAAGGCTCGCCTATACTACCTGGTTCTTTTGTTCTGTCTAAAACTGCAATCTTTTTAACTGATTTTGGCATTTCTTCAAAGAAATATTTTAAGCTAAATGGTCTATATAAATGAACCATCATAACACCAACTTTTTCGCCTTTTTTGTTTAGATAATCAACCACTTCAGTTAAAGCTTCATTTACACTACCCATAGCAACAATTACACGAGTAGCATCAGCAGCACCATAATATACAAATGGTTTATAAGTTCTACCTGTAACTTTTGAAATCTCTTTCATATAATCAGCTACTACATCAGGTAAACCATCATAAAATTTATTAGCTAACTCACGAGTTTGAAAATATATATCATCGTTTTGCGCTGTTCCACGAGTTTTTGGATGTTCAGGATTTAAACAGGTATCACGGAATGCTTGAACTGCATCCATATCAATTAATCTTTTAAATACTTCATAGTCCATTACTTCAATTTTTTGAATTTCATGAGATGTTCTAAATCCATCAAAGAAATGCATAAATGGAACTCTTCCTTTAATAGCACTAAGATGAGCAACACCAGCTAAATCCATAGCTTGCTGAACGCTATTTGAACATAGCATTGCAAAACCTGTTTGACGAGCTGCGTAAATATCTTGATGATCACCAAAAATTGATAAAGCTTGAGCAGCAATTGCACGAGCAGCAACATGTATAACACCAGGAAGCATTTGACCTGCGATTTTATACATATTTGGGATTTTAAGTAATAAACCTTGAGAAGCTGTATAAGTTGTAGTTAATGCACCAGCTTGTAACGAACCATGAACGCTACCAGCAGCACCTGCTTCACTTTGCATTTCAACAATTTTTACAGGCATTCCAAAAATATTTTTCTTTCCTTGAGAAGCCCAAATATCTGTATAATCAGCCATAGGTGAACTTGGAGTAATAGGATAAATTCCTGCCACTTCTGTGAACGCATAGGCAGCATATGCAGCGGCTTCGTTACCATCCATTGTTTTCATAACTTTTGCCATAATTTTTTCCTTTTTTATAGAATTTGTGTTTCAATTTTACTCAAAGCTTATAAATAAATGTTAATTTGATTCAAGTTTGTAAGTGCTAGAAAATAGGACATTTTTAGTATTGTAAATATTGTCAATCAAAAAAGTTACTGATTTAATTTTAGGGTTAATTATTTCATCATAATGAGTAAATAAACTTTCAAAAAATATAATATTTTCATTATTTTTTAAAAATGGTTTTATGATTTCTTTAAATTCTATAAAAATAATTTTAATTAAATCAAAATTTTCAATCTTAAACTCAATTTTTTTATTTCTTATTTTAAAACTAATTTTACTTGTATTTGAAAGATTGATTTGTAAATTAGTCGCTATTTTAGAATAATCAATTGCGTTATTTACAACGCTATATTTTACTCTAAAATCTATACTAATATCATTTAACATATCAAGAATAGATTTATAAGCAGTTTTATTTAAATACCAAGATAAAAATGCTAAATCATCTTTTACATTGTCATTAAACTTCAGATTATCAACATTAAATTCAAATTCTGAACTCATATTAAACAAGCTAGTATCATCAAAATAATATTTATTTTTATCAAAATAATATTCTAAATTATTCTTTTCTATAAAAGAGTATTTTAAATCTTTAAAATCCTTTTCAAGCAATTGTAAAAAATTATAAAATGCAACTCTGTTTTTAATATAAATATTAGAGAATTTAAAATATTTAAAAACTCCATTTTCTATAAAGCATTCAGTATGACTTGAACATTCCACCTTAGCTGCTATATATAATTTTTCAAGTAATTTTACTAGATAATCTATTTCTTGTTTTTGTTTGATTATATTTCTTTGTTCTTGTTGATAATTGTCATACAAAAACACACTAGTTGTTAATACAACAACAAGTATGCTTAAAATTATTTTTTTCATAAATTAGCTTCGTTTAAAGCCTCTGATTGATAGTGAGCTATTAGTGGTTCAATGATTTCATCTAACAAACCATCTTGCATAATTATGTCTAATCTGTGTAAAGTAAGATTTATTCTGTGATCACTTATTCTATTTTGTGGATAATTATAAGTTCTAATTCTTTCACTTCTATCTCCACTTCCAACTTGAGATTTTCTACTCTCTCGCTCTTTTGCTAATCTTTCTTGCTCTTGCATTTCATAAAGTCTTGCTTTTAAAACTTTTAAAGCACTTTCTTTATTTTTATGCTGACTTTTACCATCTTGATTAACAACAACTAAACCTGTTGGAATATGCGTAATTCTAACTGCAGAATCAGTAGTATTTACACTCTGACCACCATGACCACTACTTCTCATTACATCAATTTTTAAATCATTTGGATTTATTTCAATATCACTATCTTCTACTTCAGGCATAACTGCAACGGTTATAGCACTTGTATGAACTCTGCCTTGAGATTCTGTAGCAGGAACTCTTTGAACTCTGTGTGTGCCACCTTCGTATTTTAATCTTGAATAAGCTTTATCACCTTTAATTAATAAAATAATCTCCTTAAATCCACCTGCACTACCTTCACTTTGACTAACTACTTCTATTTTATAATTTTTATCTTCAGCATATCTTGCATAAGCTTTAAATAAATCTCCGACAAATAAAGCAGCTTCATCTCCACCAGTTCCAGCTCTAATTTCTAAGAAAATATTCTTATCATCATTTGGGTCTTTTGGTAATAAAAGTATTTTTATTTCTTCTTCTAATTTAGGTTTTAATTCTTCTAATTCTTTTAATTCTTCTTTAGCTAAATCACCTAAATCAGGGTCTTGCAATAAAGTTTTATTTTCTTCAATTGAATCTAGCGTATTTAAATATTTTTTAGCAACTTCAACTATATCTTCTAAACTTTTTTGTTCTTTTGATAAGGCTGTAACTTTTGCTAAATCTGTAGTATTTTCAATATTACTTAAAAACGCTTGAATTTCTTCATAGCGTTTTAAGAAAGGTTCAAGTTTGCTTGCTAGCATTAAAAATTATGCACCAATTTTATTTACTAAAAGTGCTAAACGACTTACTTTTCTTGAAGCTGTTTGTTTTTTAATAAAACCACGGCTTACCATTTCGTGAATTTTTTTATTAGCTACTTTTAAAGCTGCTGCTGCCGCTTCATTATCATTAGCTGCTGCTGCTTCACGAACTGCACGAGTAATGTTTTTAAGTCTTGTTCTATAGAATCTGTTTCTAATAGTTTTTTTAATTGTTTGTCTAGCTCTTTTTTCTGATGATTTATGATTTGCCATAAAAAATTCCTTCGTAAAAATTTTTAAAAGACTGATTTTAGTAAAGTTTTGTTAAAATAATCTTAATTCAAAATTAAAATCATACTGAAAGGCAAAAAAATGATATTTGGAACAGATGGAATTAGAGGTTTTGCAGGTAATGATTTAAGTGCTTTTAAAGCTCTTAAAGCTGCTATGGCTATTGGAATTTTTTTTAAAAATAAAGCATTAACAAAAAAAGTAATAGTTGGAAAAGATACTAGAAAAAGTGGTTATATGATAGAAAATGCAATCGTTAGTGGTCTTAATGCAGTAGGTTTTAATGTATTGCAAATTGGCCCTATGCCTACACCTGCTGTTGCTTTTTTAAGTCAAGATTTAAGATGTGATTTTGCTATTATGATAAGTGCTTCTCATAATCCTTATTATGATAATGGTATTAAAGTATTTGATGCTAATGGATTTAAATTAAGCGAAAGCGAAGAATTTGAAATAGATAGAATATTTAATGATGATAATTTAATTAATTCGCATCTTGCAATAAAGGATAAAATCGGCTCTGCAAAAAGAATTGATGATGTAATAGGTAGATATATAGTTCATATTAAAAATTCTTTTCCAAAAGATACAACCTTAAAAAACCTTAGAATTGTGTTAGATTGTGCAAATGGAGCGGCTTACAAGGTTGCGCCTGCTGTCTTTTCTGAATTAGGAGCTGATGTTATAACATTAGCTTGTGAGCCAAATGGAATAAATATTAATGATAATTGTGGAGCACTTCATCCAAATATGTTAGCTAAAGAAGTAAAAAGATTAAGAGCTGATGTTGGGTTTGCTTTTGATGGAGATGCTGATAGATTGGTTATGGTTGATGAAAACGGAGAAATCATTAATGGAGATATTTTATTAGGGGTTTTAGCAAAAGCTTTAAAAGATAATAATAATTTAAGCGGTGTTGCAATTAGTAAAATGAGTAATATGGGATTTTTAAATTATCTTAAAAAACACGATATTTCTTATATTACAACCGATGTTGGAGATAAATATATTCTACATGCAATGCAAGATAAAAATTATAATTTTGGTGGAGAGCAAAGCGGACATATAATTTTTAGCGATTATGCAAAAACTGGTGATGGCATAGTAGCAGCACTTCAAGTAGCAAAATTATTATTAAATAAAAAAGCTAGCGAGATTTTTAGCGAAATTAAATTATTTCCACAAAGCCTAACAAACCTAAAAATCACAGAAAAAAAACCTTTAGATAAATTAGAAGGCATAGATAACTTATATGAAAAATTAAATAAAAATAATGTGAATTATTTATTTAGGTATTCAGGAACTGAAAATTTAATGAGAATATTACTTGAATGTGAAAACGAAAAAACCTTAAAAAATATGGAAAATGAATGTATAAAATACTTTCAAAGTGTGCTAGTATGAGAAAAAAAATTATCATCTCAAGTCTTATAATAGCCATTGTAATAATCTTAGATAGACTTAGTAAAAATATATTTTTAGCAGGTTATGAATGGCATTTTACCCCTATTAGTTTTTATTTAGTTTTTAATGATGGGGTTGCTTTTTCAATGCTAAGTTTTTTACAAGAATATCTAAAATATATTCAAATAATGTTGCTTATAATTGCTGGAATACTTTTAGTTAAAGAAAAAAAATTCCTAAACGATAATTATTATGCCCTATCATTCATATTAGCCGGGGGCATAAGCAATATTTATGATAGGTTTTTATATCCTGGAGTTATTGATTTTATAGCTTGGCATTATTGGTTTAACTTCGCTGTTTTTAATATTGCTGATGTGTGTATTAACCTTGGCGTTATTATAATAATTTTAAAAGAAATTTTTAAGAAAAGGAAGAAAAATGGAATTTCTAGCTAACAATTATGATTGGATAAAATGGCTTCATTACTTAGCGTTTATTTCTTGGATGGCGACTTTGTTTTATTTGCCACGCCTTTATGTATATCATCAAGAACATTCACATAAAAAAGAATTTGTTGAAGTTGTAAAAATTCAAGAAGATAAATTGTTTTATTTCATAGGACAACCTTCTATGATAATTACACTACTTACTGGAATTTTAATGATTAGTGCTAATTCAACCTTGATGAAACTTGGTTATTTTCATCTTAAATTATTGTGTGTTGTTCTACTACTGATTTATCATTTTGATTGCTTAAGATACCTTAAACAACTAAAAAATGATACCTGTAAAAAAAGTGGTAAATTTTTTAGAGCTTATAACGAAGTGCCTACTATAATAATGATAGGTATAATTACTGCAATGATTATAAGACCATTTTAAATAGGAATACAACATATTCCTATTTAAACAATAATGTATATTATCAGTTTAAATTCTTTTAAAAACTAAATAATAATACTAAGCTAAAAAACTTGTAATTTTAAGAGATAATTAAGAAATATCTAATATATTAAAATATCTTACATAAATAGGAAAAATCTTGGATACTTTACATCAACCAACTTTAAGGGTTATTAAAATTTTAGAGACTTTAAAAAATTGTGATGAAGGTCTTAACATAACACAAATTTCAAAAGAATGTAAAATCAGTGTGGGAACTCTTCATCCTATTTTAAAAACACTTTGTGAATTAGATTATTTAAGTTTTGATAATAAAAATTACAAATTATCTTTTTGTCTAAATCCAGAGCTAGAACAAAGGAAATCTACAAAAATTATAATTTATTATATGGATGAGCTAGCTAAAAAAATAAGATTAGCCGTGCAATTAGGGATTTTAAATGGTAAAAAAGTAATTTACTTACATAAAAGTGAAGGTAATGAAAAAATTATTCTAAAGACAAAAGCTGGAGATGTAGCCAATGCTAACGCAACTGCTCTTGGCAAAGCATTGTTATTTGATAAAAATTTAAATGAATTAAAAAGTATTTTCAAAAAACAAATTCTAGAGCAAAATACTGCAAGAACAATCAATAATATAAATGATTTATACGACAATATTCAGTATTGTAAAAATCTAGGTTATTCTTATGAATACGGGGAATATGATGATGATTTTTCTTGTTTTGCTGTGCCTATTTATAAAAACCAACAAATATTTGCTGCAATTAGTGTTACTATCTTGAAATTTCATATAAATGATGAAAAAAAGGATTTAATAACAACAGAATTATTAAAATATAAAAAAATTATAGAAGAGCAATTACAATAATTATTTTAATAGTATTTAATATTTATATTAAATATATTTTAATTATTGCTTTATCATTTTTATAATTTATATCAAATTAACAACTTTCAGTTAGAATAAATGAAAATTAATTTTAATTTTTATTACTTAATTTAAGGAGAAAATATGGAAAGTTTTGCAATTCTTAAAATTGCACTAGCATTAATAGTAGTAATTATTACTATTACACTTTTAATTAAACGCTACGAATCAAGAATGGTTCTTTTTACAAGTGGTGTTGTTTTATGTATTATTGCAGGTGCTCCAATGGACGCACTAGAAGCTTTTACTAAAGCGATAAAAAAGGCAAACATTATTGAACCAATAGTTGCTGCTATGGGTTTTGCTTATGTTTTAAAGCTTACAACTTGCGATAAGCATTTAGTTCATGCTTTGTCAAAAGTATTAAAATATGCAGGTATTTTTCTAGTTCCTGGAGCTGTATTAATCACTGCATTTATTAATATTTCAGTAACTTCTGCTGCTGGTTGCTCTGCTGCTGTTGGTGCGGTTATTATCCCGCTACTTATGAGAATGGGAGTTCATCCTGCGCTTGCTGCTTCGACCGTTTTATTAGGAACTTATGGAAGCGCAAATCTAAACCCTGGTTATCATCAGACAAATATAGTTGCTGAAGTTAGTAAAGTAAATGTAATGGAAGTAATCCATTATGAAGCGTTTTATTTTGGAGTAAGTGCTGTAATTTGTGCTTTTGGATTGATGATTGTTGGCTTACTTTTAAAAGAATATAAAGGTTATGTTCTTGAAGATGAAAGCAATGATGATAAAGATTTCAAAATCAATCCTATAAAAGCTATTGTTCCAATTGTTCCTGTTGCTATACTTTTAGTTCTTAGCAATTCGCATTTTAAAGAATGGTATGAAGCTACTTTTGCACTTAAAGTTCCAAAAGTTGGCATTGGTCATGCAATGATTATTGGCTCATTATTAGCATTTATTACTTGCTTTAAAGATGTAAAAGCTGGTGAAGTTATGAAAAAATTTTGTGCTGGTATGGGTGAAGGATTTTCACATGTATATGGAATCATTATTTGTGCGGGGATATTCGTTGCAGGGCTTGAAGCTATGGGATTTGTTCAACAATTAATTGATTTTATGAAATCAAATCCAAATATTGCAACTTTCATAGGTTCTGTTGGAACTTTTGCCCTAGCCTTAATAACAGGTAGCGGAGATGCTGCCGGAATAGCATTTAATCAAGCTGTAACGATAAAAGCAGCAGATATTGGACTAGACCCTATGCACCTTGGCTCTGTTGTAACTGCTGTAGCTGGACTTGGAAGAAGTATGAGCCCTATTGCAGGAGCTGCTATTATATGTGCTACTTATGCGAAGGTTAATCCAATTGAACTAGCTAAAAGAAATGCAATACCAACAATTATTGCAGCAATAGCATATGTATTAATCGCTATTTAAATTCTACATTGCAAAAGGAAAATTAATATTATTTCCTTTTGCAAAAGTTCTTTTGAAAATCACTACAATTATATTTGGAATACAAATTGCTTATTTATAAAAAACTTTATAAAGGTTATAAATGCAAGTTGTACAGAATTTAGAATCAATTAGTATAAATACTCAAGATTTTTCATTTTTTAAAGAAATGAAAGAAATAATTAATAAAAATTTTTCACAAAATATCGGAAAGAAAAGCAAACTAATATCATTTTATGTTGAAAATGAAATTCCACAAAGAAGATATTTTTTAAAATTACTATCAATATTGAATAAAAAATACAATAACGAGCAACTTCAAAATATAAATACCGCATATTATAAAAAATTTAAACTAAATCTAGTAAGCGTAAATAGCCTAAAAGCAATGATAAATTGTAAGCTTGATTTTATGAGAAAAGATATAATTTTAAATTTCTCAAATCTTGAAAAAAATTTAATAATTTATCTTTCTAATTATTTTAAAGAGCACGATATAAAAATATTAAAAACTAAATTTATCATCACTTATAAAAATGAAAATACCTTAAGTTTATTAGATAAACTATGTGCTTGTAACGAGCATTTAAATTACTGCGTAAGCTTTAGTCTAAGCGAATTGGCTTATTTGCAATTTAAAAAAGAAATTAAAAATGAGCTGAAAAAAGACAATAGGTTTTTAAATGTTTGTATGCTTTTAGAAGAACATTTTAAAACATTGGGAGTGGAAGTAGGAGCTAGTTTTGATGTTGTAAGGAATAAATATCTTAAGTTAAGTAAAGTTTATCATCCTGATTTTCACTCGGAAAAAAGTGAAGAAGTAAAAAGAGTGTTAAAAGAAAAATTTGAAGAAATAAATATCGCATATGAAAGCCTAAAACCATTGTATAAAAATGTAAGTTAATATAATTGTTAGAAATTTATAATAATTATCAGTTTCTTTAAAGGTTAATTGAGTATCATACTCAAAATTATTTTTAAGGAGAGTTTTATGTCAGTTTTGGTTATTGGTGCAGATGAGATTACCCCTATTAAAGCAGTTTTACATGACTTAGGTGCAAAAACAATCACTCATTGGGATGCTAGAAATGAAAATAGAGTAAATCGTCAAAGCATTCCACAAGACACTGGCTGTGTTGTTATGCTTACAAGTTTTTTAAATCATAACACTATGAAAAAAATAAAAAGTCAAGCTAAAAAAAGAAATATACCTTTAGTATGTGCTAAGCGTTCTGTTAGCTGTGTGTATTGTGAATACTGCAAAGTCTTGGGTTTAAATAAGTAAGTTTTAAAATAGAATTTGAAATCAATTATTTAATTTCAAATTCTAAATATTTTAATTATTCAATAATTAAGCCAAAGCCACTTAAAGCTGCAAATTGTTCTTGATTGCCTAAAAATTTAAACTTATTAATGCCTAAATCTTTTAAAATCTGCGCTCCTATGCCATAATTTTTATCATCGCTTTTTAAGCCTTCCATAAATACTAGCATACCACCTTCTTTACTTAAATCATCTATTGATTTTAAAGTTTCTTCTAATTTAGTAGCATTTAAAATATTAATATCTTTAGAACTCTTATAAAACTTAATCAGACTTTTTTCATTTTTACCTGCAAAAGCAAAAATAGTGTGAATATCTCCTAAAAAATCTTTATATACAATCTTTTTAACATCTTTACATAGTAATTTGGTTTTTTCTTCACTAATTTTTGATACTAAGCTTTCATTTTGCAATCTATATTTAATTAAGTCTTCAATAGTTACTAATTTTATATTGTGCTTTTTGCCAAATTCTATTAAATCATCACGTCTAGCCATTGTTCCATCAGGATTCATAATTTCACAAATTACACAAGCAGGAGTAAGACCAGCTAATTTACACATATCAACCGTTCCTTCCGTATGCCCTGTTCTAACTAATACACCGCCATCTTTTGCTATTAACGGATTAATATGACCAGGTCTTACAAAATCACTTGCAACTGCATTTTTATTTGCAAATAATTTTATAGTAGCATCTCTTTCGCTAGAACTAACACCTGTACTTGCCGTTTTAATATCTACCGTAATAGTAAATGCCGTTTCATGATTAGATGTATTTTTAGGAACCATTAGTGGTAATTCAAAATGCTCTGCAATTTTTTTATCTAGTGCTACACAAACAACACCCCTAGCATGTGTTAATGTAAAATTCACCTTTTCTGGCGTGCTAAATTCTGCTGGAAAAATTAAATCACCTTCATTCTCCCTATCTTCAGCATCTAGCATTATCAACATATTTCCCTTTTTTAATTCTTTTATACCTTCTTCTATACTAACAAAAGACATATTTTTCCTTTTAATAATTATTTTAATTAAGTGTATGTAAAAATAATATATAAATGTTTAGAAATACAAAAAAATAAGTAAAAATTATTTTTTTAAAAATTTTACTTGACAAATATATTTTTTTGATATATAATCACGCTTTTAATTTGCATTGGGGTATCGCCAAGCGGTAAGGCAACAGGTTTTGGTCCTGTCATTCAGGGGTTCGAATCCCTTTACCCCATCCACTTTTATTTATCGCGAAATAGAGCAGTGGTTAGCTCGTCGGGCTCATAACCCGAAGGACGGGGGTTCAAATCCCTCTTTCGCAACCAATTTTCAATTCTTTTCATAGTATCTTAAATGTTTCTTACTCTCTATGAGTTAAATTTCCGAATAGTATCTTTTTAATACTTAAAATAAACTTAATGTTATATTTTTTTTGTTTTTAGGATTTTACTTTATATTTTAATAATTCTTCTCAAAACTAACTTAAAAAATGGGTAAAAAATGGGGTTTTCTTAAGTGAAACTTAATAAGGTTAAAATGCCTATTACATAGGCATTTAAGGGGCGAATTTTTAAAATCTCGCAAATTTGTATAAATAAGACAAGGCGGGGTTCGTTACGGCGTTGGGCTCACGCCCCCCCCCCCCCCCCATAACTCCCCCCCTTTTTTTCCTCTTTTTA
>NZ_JACGAR010000003.1:0-127277 GCF_020137585.1 Campylobacter sp. RM12654 | reverse complement strand
CATTAATATTAAAATTATAGCCGCTATAACAACTGCTGCTAATGTAAATTTGTAATTTGAGCTACTAATAACTTCATCAATTATTTTACCTACTTCAGCGATTTCTTGATTTGTTATATCCATATCTATTGTGCAACCATAGATAATATCCATATTTTTATCTTTTTTAGTATAGGTAATGATATTTCTATCTTTATTAGTTACCTTATCAAAGAATGTAACTTCTGTAAAACCACCACCTGCTAAGCCATTTTTAACAAATTTTTCTACATAGCTTTCGCCTTTAATATCTAAATCTGCTTTTAAATTCTTTCCTACTTTTTCTGGTTGATAATGAACTAAATAAGTTCCATCTGAATTAACAGCAAAAAATCTAATATTTGTGCTATCTAAATTCATACCTTGAAGATATTCAATTGTGCTTTCAAGTGCATCTTCAGGTCCATCTCCAGCTTTTACGAAGTCTTTATATAATTTTTCAGAAAAATTATAAAATCCAAATACAATGCTTTTTGCAGCACTTCTAGCATCTTTTACTGCTAATTCTTCTACTGTTTTAGTTGTTACATCGTCAATTTCTTGCATTCCTTTGTTAGAAATAAATATTAGGCTAATGCCTAAGATACACAAACTAATCAGTATACATAACGAAAGTTTTGTTGAAATTTTCATTTCATCTCCTTTTTCATTGAAAATTAAATCATTAATTTAAACATAATTTTGTTAAAAGTAGATTAAATTATAACAATATTACCTTAGCAAGTAATAAAAAGCTAAAAAACCCTAAAGCATCGGTGGTTGCTGTTAGTAAAACTGCACTACCTAGTGCAGGGTCAAATCCACATTTTTTTAATACCAAAGGTATTAATGAGCCAATTAAACCTGCAAAACCTAAATTTAAAATCATTGATATAAATATCACAAGGCTTAGCATTGGGATTGAAAACCAAAAATACGCAACAGCTCCTAACACAATGGCAAAAATCGTTGCGTTTGAAAACGAAATAGCAATTTCTCTTAATAATATATGTTTTGAATTCTCATAACTTAATTCACCTAAAGCAAGTTTTCTAATAGTTACGGCAAGTGCTTGTGAGCCAGTATTTCCACCCATTGATGCAACTATTGGCATTAAAGCTGCAAGTGCTACTAACTTTTCTATTGCATCAGAAAACATTGCGATAACATGGGCTGAAATTAACGAAGTAATTAGATTTACAATAAGCCATTTAGCTCTACTTTTAGCTGCTTTTATAGTATTTTCATCTTCGCTATCAATATCTCCAACCCCTGCAAAGTTATACATTTGCTCTGTTGCATAGTCTTGGATTAAGTCGTGTATATCATCATAAGTTATTCTTCCTAATAATTTATTATTATTATCAACTACAGCAATTACACTTAAATCATAGTCTTGAACCATAGAGATAGCATCATTTATAGTGTCGTAATCTCTAATAAAATGTAAATCTTTTGCTAAATCTTCATTTTTATCTAGAATTTGCTGAAAAGTATCTTTAAATTCATATAAAATTAAATCTCCTACATGCAAACTATAAATTAATTTTTCATTTTCATCGGTTATAAAAAGTTGGATTATATGTTCTATTTCTTCGCTTTTTTTAAGCTCTTTATATTTGCTAATAGCACTTTCTAGAGTATCACTAAGTTTTGCGGTAAAAATCTCTGTTTGCATATAAGCACCAGCTTTTTCATCATCGTAGCGTTTTAAGAATAAAATATCATCTTGTTCGTCTTTACTAAGATTTGAAAAAATTCTATTTGCTTTTTCATCATCAATTTCTTCAATGCTTTGCATTAAATCAGTTGCATCATCGCTTTCTAATTCGCCTAATGCTAAAGCTAATTTTTTACTTGAAGATAATTTCAAAACATCGCTTAACATATGTTCAGGCATTAGTGTTGCGATATTTCCTAAGTCTTCATCATCAAGACTTTTGATTATGTTTTCATAAGCTTCATAATCATCATTTTTTATTATTTTTAGGGCTTCTAATAATTCAGCATAGCTAACATCTTTTTCATCTAAAAAATCTTGTATTATTTCAAAAGCTACTGCTGTATTTTTCATATTTTAATTAAGCTCCACAATATTTTCAAAATTCTCTTCTTTTATAGGAGTTATTTTACTTTCTAATATATGCTTAATTTCACTTATATATTCTTTAGTTATTAAATCAAATTTTTGCTTTTCTTTGCCTACTAGACCATCTTTTGCAACTCTAACAACTGTTGCTGGGTTAATTGCTGCATTGTTTTTATACATACCAAAATGTAAGTGCGGCCCTGTGCTAAGACCTGTGGTTCCTACATAGCCAATTACTTGACCTTGTTTTACACTATCTCCTATTTTGTATTTACCAAATTTGCTTAAATGTGCGTATAAAGTCATATAGCCACTTGAATGATTTACTTGAACTACATTTCCATATCCGCCTTTTACTCCTCTAAACATTATTTTTCCAGCACCTGCTGCTTTTACTGGCGTTCCTGTTGGTGCTGCATAATCTATTCCTAGATGGGCTCTATATTTTTTTAAAATAGGATGAAATCTTCCTGGGTTAAATGGAGAACTAATTCTAACATTTCCAACAGGCAATATAAAAGTATATGTTTCTAATTGTTTTCCGTTTTCATCGTAAAAATCATTATCTCCATATTTAAATATATAATAAGGCTTTTTATTGACTTCAATCATAGCTGATTTTATATTTGCATCTCCATAAATTCTACCTAATCTTCTTTTTTGAGAATAAACGATTACTACTCTATCATCTTTTTTCATTCCTGTATAATTAATCGTTCCTGCATATGCTCTAAGTAGAGCGCTTGCTAATCTAGAGTTTTGAGTGTTGTCTATAATATCTTGATATACTGATTTATTTATTTTAAATGTTAAACTTGTTTCTTCAACTTTATAAGTAATGGGAGTAAATGTTATAGCATATTTATCTTCTAAATCCTTATATATTTGTATTTGTAAAGTTTCGCTTATTGGTATTAAAATTTGCTCTATATTATCATTTTCATCTCTTAATATTTGATATTTAACCCCAGCTATGATTTCTGCTGTTAGTTCTTTATCTTCTTTATCAAGATTATGATATATGCTTAATGGAATTTGATTTTTTTGTAAGAAAAATAAAAAACTCTCGCCTCTTTCCCATATTAATTCTTCCATTTTTAATTCTTTTGAGAATAAATTTAAACTTAAAAAAATAGATAAAACTAATATGATTTTTCGCATTATTTTCCTTTAAAATATGATAAAATTTCCAAAATAAGGCAGACATTTTACTTTTTTTTGCTTATAATTTAGTAATTTAATTTTAAAGGGATAATATGTTTAAGAAAACTTTTATTTTAATATGCTTTTCGGTTTTTGCATTTGCTAATCAATTTATAAATGCTGTTATTGATAAGATTGATAATGGCTATGCTTATGCTCATATAGTTGATGCAAAATATGATGAAAATAATTTAAAAAATGGCGCTATTGTTATTAAAGATATCGGAGAATATTCTATAATTGTTGCTAGAGCTAGTTTTGTAAATAATGAGAACAATAATATTAAATTAGAGCTATATACATTTTCTGATTTAAAACAAGATGCTTTACCATTACCTATATTAACTCCACAAATAGGCGATAGAGTAATTTTTAATAATTATATTGAGCATACATTATTAATAGCTCCTAGTCAAAAAATATATGATAGTATTAAAAATAAATATAACAATTTTATATATTTTGATACTAATGTTTTAGCAGCGAATTTATACGCTAAAAAACAACTAACTCCAAATAGAAATGATTTAAGAGAATTTTGTAGAACTTGGGCTATTGGTAGTGTGATGGTTGTATTAAAAAATAACTTATATTTATATGAATGTTCTTCTTTAAAGAAAATAGCTGAATTGGATAATAATTTAGAATATAATCAAATTGATGAAATAAATTTTTATTCAAATATTTCTAAACAATTAAGCAAAACAACAGATTATTTTTCATATTATAACAAGCTATTTAAAGAAAAGGAATAATAATTGCTTTGAAGCAATTAAATAATTATTTAAAGGAAAAATCGTGAAAAGATTAGGCACCATCGCTTTAGCTATATTTATTTGTGCTTGTGTTCCACAAAAAAAAGAAACAACAGTTCAAGTAGAAAATAACACTCAAAAAACAGCTTATAAAAAAGCAAGTTATCAAGAGCCTGTTTTAAGTCCTGAAGAAGAAGCAGTAAGACTTATGATTTTTAGTTCGGTAGGAGAGGGAATTCCACCTCAAAACACAGTTTCGCAAGCTCAAGCATTAGCACTTGCAAAAAGAGCAGCATTAGCTGATGCTTATCGTCAATTAGCTGGCAAACTTTATGGGGTTAGAGTAAATTCTAGAGAAAATGTAAAAGATGCAATGCTTAGAAGCTCGTTAATTACAACATATGTTAATGGACTTATTAAAAATGCAAACATTACCGGAGAAGGATTTAAAGATGGTCTTTATACGGTTGAATTAGAATTAAAAATTGATAAATATAAATGGAACGAATTGTTCTCATATTAATTAGCTTTTTAGGATTATTAAACGCTGCAAATCCTGATTATATATTTTGGGCTAGATTAAGTACTACTAATCTAGTCCTAACTAACGAAGAATTTCACTTAAGTAGAGCAATGAGTATTGATAAAAAAGCAAGATATACTTATGTTTGCGAGATTAATGCTACAAAGTCTAATATTTATGATAGTTTAAAAGACCAACAAACAAATTTAATAGATTGTGTTAATAAAGCGATAGTGAGTGAATATGTTGATGTCAATAATTTTAAAGCAAGTATAAAAACTCATTTAAGATTATTGCCAATTTATTTTAAAGCAGAACTTGCTCAAGGTAAAATATTGATTTACACAAAGGATAAGGTATGAAAATAGCCATAGTTGAAGATGATATTAATATGAGAAAATCCTTAGAATTATCATTAAGTGATGATTATGAATTAAAAACTTATAAAAATCCAATTGATGCTTTAAAAGAATTAGATGATAGTTTTGACTTAATAATAAGTGATATTAATATGCCTAAAATGGACGGACTTGAGTTTGTAAAAACAGCTTTAGAACAAAAAATTAGTGCTGAGTTTATAATTATTACAGGAAATGCGACTTTAAATAAAGCAATTGAAGCACTAAGACTTGGAGTAAAAGATTTTTTAACAAAGCCATTTGATTTGGATAAATTATATGAAGCAATAAATAGAGCAAAAATTATTAGAGAAAAAAAAGCTAATAAAATTAAAAAAGAAATTCCAGTAAAACAAAGTGGATTTTTAGGTTCATCAAAAGAACTTGAGAATTTAAAAACAATAGCTTTAAAAGCAGCTAAAACAAATGTAAGTGTATTTTTAAGCGGTGAAAGTGGAGTTGGTAAAGAAGTATTTGCAAAATTTATTCATGAAAATAGTAAAAGAGCAAATAAGCCTTTTATAGCTATTAATATGGCTGCTATTCCTGAAAATTTAATAGAGAGTGAATTGTTTGGATATGAAAAAGGAGCTTTTACAGATGCTAATTCTAATAAATTAGGCTTATTTGAGTTAGCTAATGAAGGCACTTTATTTCTTGATGAAATAGGTGAAATGAGTGCTAGTATTCAAGCTAAGTTATTAAGAGTTTTACAAGAAAAAACTATACAAAGATTAGGTGGCACAAAATTAATTAATATAGATGTAAGAATTATAAGTGCTAGTAATATAAACATACAAGATAATATTAAAAATAATAAATTTAGAGCAGATTTATTTTATAGATTAAATACAATTATGCTAGATATTTTGCCTTTAAGACAAAGAAAAGATGAAATAATAGAAATTGCTAATGCTACTTTAAATAGAATTTGTAATGAGTATGATTTAGGGGAAAAAACTTTTAGCAAAGAAGCTATAAAAGTATTAAATGATTATAATTATCCTGGAAATATAAGAGAATTGATTTCTATTGTTGAAAGTGCTGCAATTTTAAGCGATGAAAATGTAGTAAAAGATAGTGATTTAAGGCTTAATTTTACTAATAATAATAAAAATAATATAAATGACTTAGAATTTGAATTAATTAAAGAAGCTTTAAAGCAAGAAAAGGATATAAAAGCAGCTTCTAAATTAATTTCAATGAGCGAAAAAGTTTTTAGAGAAAAAATGCAAAAATACAATTTAGGAGAGTGAAATGAAAAATATTGCAATCATTGGTGCAACAGGTGCTGTAGGCGAAGAAATATTAAATGTATTAAATGAATACAATTTTCCAGTAAAAGAACTAAGATTGTTAGCTAGTAAAAATAGTGCTGGTAAAGAGATTGTATGGCGTGATGAAACTTATGTTATAGAAGAATTAGATGAGCATAGTTTTGATGAAGAAGATGTTGATATAGCATTCTTTTGTGCGGGTGGAAGTATAAGTGAAAAATATGCAAAAATTGCAGCAAATAAAGGTGCTTTGGTTATTGATAATACAAGTTATTTTAGAATGATGAATGATGTGCCTTTAATAGTGCCTGAATGTAATCCTGGTGATTTTGAAAAACATAAAGGAATAATTGCAAATCCAAATTGCTCAACCATTCAAATGGTGCAAGTATTAAAACCACTTGATGATGTATTTGATATAGAAAGAGTTGATGTTAGCACTTATCAAGCGGCAAGTGGAGCAGGGAATTTAGGTATGAGTGAGCTTATGGAAGGTCTTCAAAAAGTATTTGCTTTTGAAGAAATTAAACCATCAAAATTTACTTATCAACTAGCATTAAATCTAATTCCTCAAATTGATGTATTTACTGATAGTGGCTATACAAAAGAAGAGCTAAAAATGGTAAATGAAACTCAAAAAATTATGAATAAAAAAATGCAAATTAGTGCTACTTGCGTTAGAGTGCCAGTGCTTAGAAGTCATAGCGAAAGTATTACAATTACTTTTAAAAATAATGTAGATTTAACAAAAGTAAGAGAGATTTTAAGTAAAGCTCCAAGCGTTGTATTGATGGATAATCCAAATACAAAAGCACATAATGAAGATAGTGAAAATGAAGAATTACGCTATCCAATGCCTTTATTTACAAGCAATACAAATGAAACTTATGTTGGTAGAATTAGAGTTGATTTAAATAACCCTAAGATTTTACATTTATGGTGTGTAGCTGATCAAATTCGTGTTGGAGCAGCAACTAACGCAGTAAGAATTGCTTTATTATCTTTATAAAATTACTTAAAACTAAGAATTTAAATTCTTAGTTTTATTTTTGTTCGCTAAATTTTGATTGTTTAGCATTCATAATTCTTACATTAAAATGTATTGAATTACCTATAAAATTATCTTTAAATAATCTATCTTTTTTGTTTGAATATAGCTCGTGATAGTAGTAATCTAATCCAACGCTAGTTGAATAAGCTATCCAGTTATAAGCTATTTTTTGCCCTAATAAATCATTTATATACTCTATTTCTTCATCAATTTCGCCTATTGAATTAGCAAAATAAAACATAGACCTTTCGTTTTCTTGGCTTAGGTTTAAAAACATTGGATGATAATTAATTTGAGTGCTTAAATATTTATTCGGTCTAATACTTAAAGCTCTTATTTGTGTTGCCAAAAGAGTTGTTTTTACTAATGGTATATTAAAAAATACGCTAGAATTATTTAATTTCCAAGCATCACTTAAAGCCGAATTTACATTTAGATTTTTCTTTTCAATAGTTTTAAGAGAAATTATATTGCTTTGTTCTCTTATATTATCAGTTATTTTACTTGCTAGTAAACTATCATCTTTAAATACAGCTATTTTATTATTTGAAATATTTATTAGTTTTGCAACTTGCTCTTGATAATCTATGCTACCAAATGTAAAATTAGAATTTACATTATCAAAATCACTAGATTTTGCTAATGGATTAAATACTGCAATATTTGTAATGCTTTTGTTTAATACATTAATGCCGTTTTTTTGAAATCCTGTAATAATTAGTGAATAATCGTGTAATTGGCTTATGATAGGAGCTATATTAGCTTCACTTTCATCTCCTGTAAAATATACTTTCATATATACATTATCATTTTGTTTCATAAGATATGCAAGTGCAGGAGAAATTATATTACTAGAATAAGATTTTACAACTTTTTCTGGTATAACTAAAGCTATTTTAATTGTGTTTAATTGTTGTTTTTTAGGTAAATCAATATATTCAATTCCATTAAGAAGTTTTACATAAATGTTATTTAGTTTTTCATCATTAGAATTAAATCTTGTTATATAGCTTATGTAAAGACCTTTGTATAATAAGTCTTTTAGACATTCATCAGAGCATTTTTCTTTTTCGTAATTAACATAAAAAACCTTTGCTGGCTCAATTTTGACTAATTCTTGTTTGGCAGCAATAAGATTTGAGCATATTAACATTGTTGTTAATAATTTTTTCATAATTATTCCTTTATTTTTTTTAAGTTATTTATAAAATCATTTTCATAACTTGGATTTTTTTTAATAAAGCTAAAGCTGTAATTTAGCAAAACTTTTCTTTTTTTACCATAAAAGTCATAAAAAATAATATCTCCAATATTAAAATTTGATAATTGTAATATATTTTTTAAATTTTCTCCTAATAAAATTATAATATTTGCTTCACTTTCTAAAAGTTCATTTAAAAAATACTGATAGCACTTTAAAATATTTTCTTGTTTATATTGATTTGAGCATTTTACTATATTTGTAATATATACATTATTTAAATTAAGATTTAAATTCTTGCTTAAAATACTATTAAAATATTCAGCATCATTGTCATTAAAACCAATATCGCTTAGTATGAAAATATTTGATTTAATTACTTTATTTGTATAAAAATTATTTTTACTTTTGTATAAATTGCATAATTTGCAATTTTTTATATCTTTTATATTGTAGTTTTTATTAACGCTTAACTTATCGTTGTAAAAGGAAAATCCGAATAATTTTAAGTAATGTAAATATGTATTTTTATCCATAAAATTTATTTTATATCAAAAATACTTAAAAATAATTAAGTTATTTGTGATAGAATATGCGTTTAATTTTTTTATTTAAGGAAGAAAAATGCCAAAAAGAACTTATCAACCACACAATACACCTCGCAAGAGAACTCACGGATTTCGTGTAAGAATGAAGACTAAAAATGGTCGTAAAGTAATCAATGCAAGACGCGCAAAAGGTAGAAGAAGATTAGCAATCTAAAGGAATTTTCTAGCATAAATGATTCTAAAGATTTTGCTAGACTTTATAAAATTGGTTCAAAATGGTTTGCTAAAAACTGCGTTATTTATCACGAACCAAGCGAAGTTAAAAAAATTGCAGTAATCGCAAGTAAAAAAGTAGGATGTGCTGTTGTAAGAAATAGAACCAAAAGATTAATAAGAGCTATTTTTTTACAACTTTATCCAAATATAAGTAGCGGTTATTACATATTTGTAGCAAAAAAAGGTTTTAGTGATTTAGGTTATTTTGAATTAGAAAAGAATATTAAGTGGAGTCTTAAAAGGTTGGGGTGTTTAAAGGAATAAAATGTTTAGGTATTTAGCTGTTAAATTAGTTGAATTTTATAGATATTTTTTAAGTCCTTTAAAGCCTAAATCTTGTAGATATTATCCAACTTGCTCTCAATATGCGATTATTCAACTTCAATATAATAATTTTTTTAAAGCACTTTTTTTAACAGCTTTAAGAATTTTAAAATGTAATCAATTATTTGTAGGTGGTTTTGATTATCCTATAATTAAAATTAAACATAAACCTATTATGCTTTTTACACATCAAAATAAGATAAAAAAACTTAAAATGATTTTTGTTCCAAAAGATAAACAATTTTATTATATAGTAAAAGTAATATTCAAATAAAGGAAAAATATGTTTGATAATATGTCTCAACAAAAAAGGATTATAATTGCTGTAGTTTTATCTATGGTTTTTTTTATAGGTTATGATTTTTTAATCCCTAAACCAGTTGTTACTAATACTCAACAAATTCAAAAGCAAGAAGTTAGTAATATACAAACAAAAACTCAAAATATCGGAGATATTAAAGCAATAAAAACAAATAATATTATTGCTAGTGTTAATAATGAGCATTTTGATGTTCAAATCAATGAAAATGGAGAAATTAGTAGTTTTATTTTAAAAGATGAAAGATTTTTAAATGAAACAAATGAGGCTATTAATTTAGTTGATAAAAATACTACTTTATATCCTTTATCTATGGTTTTTTATGATAGTGAATTTAATAAAGAATTTAACAATACAACTTTTAAAGCAAATAAAAGTAGTGTAAATATTGGTGAAGAGCTAGTTTTAAGTAAAGATGTAAATGGTGTAATTGTTAATAAAATTATAACATTCAAAGAAAATGGTTTTTATCAAGTAAAAATTACTTTTAGTGATAATAAATTAAGAGATTATGTTATTACTCCAGGTGAGCGTCCTAATGTTTTAGCAGATACTTTAACGGTTCATGGTGCTATGATTTACAAAAATGATGATACTAAAGTAGATTATGAAGATGGAGATATAAAATCAAATGATGAAAGAGTTGAAACTGATTCTATAATAGCTGCATTTTCTGATAGATACTATACAAGCACATTTTATAATTTTGAAAAGCCATTTAAGGTAGTTGTTAAAAATCACAAAGATTTATCAGTTGGTTATGTTGTAGCTAGTGGTAATGATACATTTAATGCTTATATTGGTCCAAAAGAGCATAAAATTTTAGAAGCTGTTAATGAAAAACTTACAAATGTGGTTGAATATGGTTGGTTTACTTTTATTGCTAAACCAATGTTTGCATTTTTAAGTTTTATATATTCACATGTAGGCAATTGGGGTTGGTCTATTGTTATTCTTACGATAGTTGTTAGAATTTGTCTTACATATCCAACTTATAAAAGTATGGTTTCTATGCAAAAATTAAAAGTTTTAGCTCCAAAAATTAAAGAAATTCAAGAAAAATATAAAGGTAATCCACAAAAAATGCAAATGCATATGATGGAGCTTTATAAAAAACATAAGGCAAATCCATTAGGCGGATGTTTACCAATATTAATTCAAATTCCAATATTTTTTGCAATTTATAGGGTATTATTAAATGCTATTGAACTTAAGGCTGCTCCTTGGGCTTTATGGATTAATGACTTAGCAATACATGATCCTTATTATATTTTACCAATTTATATGGGTGCTACTATGTTTTTACAACAAGTTATAACTCCTATGACTATACAAGACCCTACACAAGCTAAGATTATGAAATTTTTACCTTTAGTATTTGTGATATTTTTTATAAATTTCCCAGCAGGTCTTACATTGTATTGGTGTGTAAATAATACATTTTCACTAGCTCAACAATGGTTTGTAAATAAAATTTTTGCTAATAAAGAAGGAAAAAATGCAAATAGTTGATAAAACACTAGAAGGTGCTATTGATAGAGCAATTAAGGAAACTAATTGCTCTATTAGAGAATTAGAGTATGAAATAATTCAATTGCCAAAAGCTGGTTTTTTAGGTTTTTTTAAAAAAGATGCAATAATTGAAGTAAAAGTTAAGAAAAAAATTGAAATTAATATTATTGAAGATATTGCAAAAGATTTAAAAAATTTATTTTGTAGTGAATATTTTGATGTAAGAGATGTTGTGGTAACTCCAGCTAATGAAAATAGTGTAAATGTAGAATTTATTGCAAATTCTTATGAAAGTTTAATAGGAAAAGACGCACATAAATACAAAGCACTAGATACTATTGTAAATCATCTAATAAACATTAAATACAATCTTCACGCAAGAGTTGAGATTTGTGGTGTTCTTGCTAAATTAAGAGAAAATCTTGAAAAGCATTTAAGCGAAGTAAAGACAAAAATTGATGAAGTGGGTAAGGCTCAAACAAGACCATTAGAAACAAGTTTATTAAATCTAGTATATGAAGAATTACTAAAAGAATTTTCTCATAAAAATATAGTTATAAAAGATAGTTCTTTAGGAAGATACATTGCAATTTATGGAGAATTTAAAAAACAATGAATAGCACAATAGTAGCGCTTGCTAGTGCTAGTGGAAATGGTGCTATTAGTATTATTAGATTAAGCGGGGAAAAAGCTTTAGAAATAGCATCAAAATTATTAAGTCAAAAAAACGCAGAAAAATTAAAAAATAATCCCCGCTATGCTCACTTTTTTAAACTATTTTACGAAAATGAATTTGTTGATGAAGGCATTATAATTTATTTTAAAGCCCCTTTTTCTTTTACTGGTGAAGATTGCGTAGAGTTTCAAATTCACGGCGGTTTTACAAACGCACAAAATATACTTATGATTTTAAATAAATTAGGTGCTAGATTTGCAAGAGCAGGGGAATTTAGCAAAAGAGCTTGCTTAAACAATAAAATGAGTTTAGAAAAAGCACTTTTAATAAATGAATTAATTGCTGCAAAGAGTGAAAATGCAAGAAAAATAATATCTAAGAATATAGATGGAGCTTTTAAAGAATTAATCACTAACACTCAAGATGAGTTAATTAAAACTTTAGCTTATTTAGAAACCGCAATTGATTATGCTGATGATGATTTGCCTGAAGATATTTTAGAAAATGCTAAAGCAAAACTACTTAATAACGCTAAAGAATTAGAAACAATTGCAATTAGAAGTGAGAAAAAAAGAGGCTTAATAGAAGGATTTAACCTAGCAATTATTGGAAAACCAAATGTAGGTAAAAGCTCTTTATTAAATGCTTTATTATCATTTAATAGAGCAATAGTTAGTGATATTGCAGGAACTACAAGAGATAGTATTGAAGAGTATTTAAACTATCACGGACATTTAATAAAATTAGTTGATACTGCAGGAATTAGACAAAGTGATGATTTGATAGAAGAATTAGGCATTAAAAGAAGCTATGAGGCTATTAATAAGGCTGATATAGTATTGTTTTTAATTGATTCATCAAAAGAATGCTTAGAAGATGAATTAAAACTTTTAGAATACATTAAAAATAGTGGTAAAAAATATTTTATAGTTCAAAATAAAAGCGACTTAGCACAAGTAAATACTTTAGAAGGTATTAAAATATCAGCATTAAATAATGATATAAAAGCTTTAGAATTTGAATTAAAAAATTATTTAAATTCTCAATTAGACAATGAATTGGTTTTAACAAATACAGATTTAATAAGTGCGTTTTATAGTGCTAGTGAGAATATTTATTTAGCTATAGATAATTTTAATGAGCTTGAAATTTGTGCTTATTATTTAAATGAAAGTTTAAATAAACTATCTCTTTTTGGTAAAAAAACAGGAAGCGATGAATTGTTTGATGCAATGTTTTCTGAGTTTTGCTTGGGTAAGTAAAAATTCATTAAGCTTTTTATGTAAAATTACACTACCCTAGACAACGCGGGTTTAATATATTCGGTCTAACAGATTTTTTTATGTGATTAAGTTTAAGCAACCGTGTTCTGTGATGCAAGTAATTGTGAATTGCAGCCTTTAATGCTTTTCTTCCACTATTTTTTAGGTTACAAGACCTTGAAATTTAACGCTTGTTTGGGGATTTATGTTTAGGGTTTTAAATGGATGATAAAATATTAGAAAAGCTTGAAAAAGAAGATAAACAACTAGCCGATATTGTTGCTAGGTTTATTGCTTTTGTGGCTGATTTTATAATTTGCTATATTCTTATCTTTATTTTAATGATATATTTTATAAACGATGAAGAAATAATTAAAATAAGAACCTTAATAAATAACGAAGATTATATCAATTTAAATATATTGTTATTTAGCTATGTAAAAGCATATTTTATTATTAAATTCTTTTATGTTCTTATATTTTTTTATATGTATGGTGCAACTTTTGGCAATATGATTACAAAGACAAAAATTGTAAATTGCGAACATTTTGATACTCCTAATTTTACAGAATCTTTAAATAGAGCTTTAGTGTTTGTATTTTGTGAATTTTTTATAAATGGGGTATTGTTTGTATCTATATTCTTTAATAAGACAAGAAGAAACTTTGCTGATATTGCCAGCAAATCTATGGTGATTAAAGTTGATTAAAAAAATATCTTATTTGATATTGCTTATTGGCTTACTTTATTCAAATCAAATTGAAATTCAATCAGATGAGTTTATAAAAAAAGATAATTATATAATCTCAAATAAAGATATATTGTTGTTTAAAGAAAATTATTTTGCAAGAGCAAATAGTGGTAAATATAATCAAGATACAAAAGAATTAGAATTATTTGGAGATGTATTTTTAATAAACAATAATCAAACTACTATATCAAATTATGCAAAAATTAATTTAGGTAATTCTTGTGCAAATTTTGATAATTTTTTTATAAGCGATTCTTTTATTGAAGTATGGTTAAAAAGTAAGAATAGTTCTTATATAAATGGTGATTTTATTGTAAAAAATGCAAGTGTTAGTTCTTGTGATGTTGCAAATCCTGAATGGAGTATTGATTTTAAGGAAGGTATTTATAATACTAAAACTCAAGATTTAGTATTAAAAGGTATGGTTTTAAGATTTAAAAATATACCAATTTTTTATATGCCATATTTTGCTATTAATACAGATGATAGTAGAAAAACTGGTTTTTTGGTTCCTAAATTATCAATAAAAAGCAAAGAAGCTATTCATTATGAGCAACCATTTTTTTGGGCGATTAATCATAGAATGGATTTAGAATTAAGACCACAAATTAGAACAAATAGGGGTTATGGAATTTATTCTAATTTTCGTTTTGTTGATAGCCCTTATTCTAAAGGAAATATAGGAGTTGGGTATTTTAAAGAATTTAATAGTTATTTTAATAAAGAAGAATTGAAATTTGGCGAGCATTATGGATTTAATATGCACTATGAAAGAGATAAAATCTTTAATACAAATAACAAAAATCAAGAAGGATTATATTTAGACTTTTTAAGAATTAGTGATATTGATTATTTGAATTTATCTAGTTTTTTAGATAATAATGATGAAGCCATAATAACTTCAAAATTTAATTATTTTTATACAGATAATAAAGATTATTTCGGTTTATATGCTAAATATTATCAAGACACTTCAAGTATTAATCAAGATTATACTTTACAAGAAATTCCAAATCTACATTATCATAGATTTTATGATACTTTATTTGATAATCATATTAACTATAAAGCAGATTTTTCATATAGCAATTTTTATAGAAGAGAAGGTAGCACATTAAATAGATTTCATTTTTATGTTCCAATTGAGTTTAATAAAAGCTTATTTAATGATTATATTAACTTTGTTTTAAATGAAGAATTTGAATTAGGACTTAACTTTTATAATAATTATAGTAGAAGAGATGATTATAATTTTAATTCTACTCATAGTGCTTTTATATATACTAATTTATTTAGAAAGTATGATTATATATTGCATAATATTAATTTTGGTTTTGGTGCTAGTCTTAGGACTGGTTCAAAAGAAATAGAAAATGAATTTTTCATACCAAATACTTATGATGATTTAACCTTTAATATTGAGTTATCTCAAATAATTTTTAGCGATAATGATAAAAAACTTAAGCATTCTTTAACGCTTAGGACAGAAGATTCTAAGTTTAATATTTTAAGCAATCAGTTTAAGTATTATTTTAATAATAATTTTAATATTAATAATACTACGGAGTATTCGTTTAAAAATTCTAATATTGATAGATTTTTTATAGAAGGCGTATATACAACCCAGCCATTTAAAATAAGTTCTGGATTTTATTATAATAAAATTGATGAGCTTCTTATGAAAAATAAGCCTTATGATAGATTTTTAACTAGTAAATTTCAATATGAATTTATGCCTTATAACATAATATATTCTCAAGCTTGGTTTAATTTAAATAGCAAGAAATTTGAAAACTATAGTATAGGTTTTACTCATAAAAAAAGATGTATAAATTATTCTTTAGAATTTAAAGAAAGCACAACAGCTAAACTTACTCAAATGGGTGTAAAATCTGTAAGAGATAGGGGAGTTTATTTGAAATTCAATCTTTATCCAATAGGCGGTGTAAGATATAATTTTGCTTTACGAGGTGATGATACTTATGATTTTTGACAATCCTTTACAAGCTGCTAATAAATTTAGTGAAAAATTATTGCAATATAAAGAATTAGAAGGACATATAATTATAGGAAATAGTATTAAAAATATTCCTTTTATTGAGACTATTGCAAGTGAACTTAATTTATATTATGATATGCTTTTTAACAAAGGCATATATGCCCCAAATAATGAATGTCAGATAGCAAAAATTAGTGAAACAAGAGATATAGTATGTATTCAAGAATTAATTGAAGCTTTTTCCATAACTCAAGAATATATTTTATCAATGAGTACTGTGCTTTATGATGAATCAATTATGGGTAAAATTGCAAAATATAGAAAGTCTTTACCACTTAGCAATCTTAAAGGTAAGGATATTTTATTGTTAGACCAAGGTTCAAACAGCGGTTTAACTATTAATGTATGTCATAAAAGTTTATTGGGTTTAGGCGTTAGAAGTATAAAATATGCAAGTGCTTTAGTAGCTGCTGATGCTTATAATTATTATAATGATTTATTTGATAAAGTTTATTATTTAGAAAAAATAGAACATTTTATAGATAAAGATTATTACTACAAGCAACCACTTGAAATATCAAGTGAATATGCGTGTGAGATTTTAGAAACGAGCAATTATTATTTGCCATATCAAAAGGAGATAAATGAAAAAAATAATTAAGATTAACGATAAAGAATTAGTATTTGAACTTGATTTAGTTGCCAAACAAGCAAATGCAAGTGTTTTAATGACTTGTGGTAAAACGGTTATGTTAGCAAGTGTTGCTAGAGAAGATGAGTGTGTTAGTGAAGATTTTTTACCATTAACCGTTAGTTATGTAGAAAAAACTTATGCAGCAGGTAAAATTCCAGGCGGTTTTGTGAAAAGAGAAACAAAACCAAGTGATTATGAGACTTTAACTTCAAGAATAATTGATAGAACATTACGCCCATTATTTCCTAAGGGTTATTTACACCCAACTCATATTGTAGTTATGCTTCTTTCGGTTGAAGAAAATGTTGATATTCAGCCACTTGCACTTTATGCAGCAAGTGCGGCTTTATTTTTAAGTGATATTGAAATTGTATATCCAGCAGTTGGGGTTAGGGTTGCTAAGGATGAAAATGGTTTTGTTCTAAATCCTGATTTAAATTCTTTAGAACTTTCAAGTCTTGATTTGTTTGTAAGTGGCCTTAAAGATGAATTATTAATGATAGAAATGAAAGCAAATGAGACTAATAATTCAATGAATGAGATGAGTGAGAGTGAGTTATTACAAGCTTTAGAATTTGCAAAAGGTAGTATTTTAAATATAAGTAATGATTTTTATAATACTTTTAAAGAATATAAAAAATCTTATGAGTTTAACTATAAAGCTGATAGCGAAAATCTAGCAGTATATGAATATTTAGAAAAAAACTATTTAGAAGATATAAAATTTGCAATTAATAAAATGGCTAAAAGCGAAAGGGCAAGTGAGCTTAAAGCTATTGCAAAAAAAGTTGTTTTAGATGAAGAATTTATAAATAATAATTGGAGTGAAGCTGAACTTGATTATGAATTAAATCGTATTAAAAAACATATAGTAAGAAAGCAAATCTTAAAAGAAAAAACAAGAGCTGATGGGAGAGCTTTAGATGAGGTTCGTCCTATTAGTATATTGACTAATATTTTACCAAATGCGCACGGCTCTTGTTTATTTACAAGGGGTCAAACTCAAGCATTAGTGGTTTGTACTTTAGGTAGCGACAATGACGCTCAAGCAATTGAATTATTAAATAATAAATCAACTACCTATGAAAGATTTATGTTTAATTATAATTTTCCTGGTTTTTGTGTAGGCGAAGCAAGTCCTTTAAAAGCACCTTCAAGAAGAGAATTAGGACACGGAAATCTAGCAAAAAGAGCTTTAAGTTCTTCAGTTAGTAAAGATTATGCTCACACTATTAGAATAGTTTCAGAAATATTAGAAAGCAATGGAAGTAGCTCAATGGCTAGTGTTTGTGGTGGCTCATTAGCTCTTCGTGCTGCAGCAGTTCCTAGTAAAAAACTAGTAGCTGGAGTTGCTATGGGGCTTATAATTGAAGATAATGAATATGCTGTATTAACTGATATTATGGGCTTAGAAGATCACGATGGGGATATGGATTTTAAAGTAGCAGGTAGTGTTGATGGAATAACTGCTATGCAAATGGATATAAAATTAGGTGGGGTTAGCACTGAAATATTAACCCAAGCTTTAGAAGCTGCTAGAAAAGGAAGAATTCATATTCTTAATTTAATGGAAGAAGCAAATTCTAAGATTGTTATTAATGAAGAAATTTTACCTAAATTAGAAATATTTAGCGTAAGTGCTAATGATATTCCAGAAATTATTGGTCAAGGTGGTAAAACTATTAAAGAAATCATAGATAAATTTGGCGTTAGCATAGATTTAGATAGAGATAAAAATGAAGTAAAAATTAGTGGAAAATTAGTAAAAGAAGCTAAAGAATATATATTAAATGAAGTGTTAAAACCAAAATCTAAAGGCAAAAAACAAGCTCCTAAAGTAGAATTTGAAATAGGAACTAGATTTAGTGGTGTTGTTAAAAAAGTAGCTAATTTTGGAGTATTTGTAACCTTGCAAGACGGCATTGATGGATTATTACATTCTAATAAAATTAAGGGTAAAAGCTTTAATGAGGGCGAAACGCTAGAAGTAATAGTTAGTGAAATTAAAGATGGAAAAGTAGGACTTAGTTTAGCAGATGAATGATTTATTTGATGGGATATTATTAGGACTTGGAGTTTGCGTTCCTTTTGGTCCTGTTAATATTCTAATTTTAAGTTATGCACTAAAATCTTTTAAGAATGCTTTTTCTTTAGGTTTTGGTGCTTTTGTTGCTGATTTACTTTATTTATCATTATTAAGCTTTAGCGTTTTAGAATTTATTAAAAATGATTTATTTTTAAATATTTTAAGTATTTTTGGCTTTATATTTTTAAGTTATTTAGCATTTTTAATGCTAAAGCCAGTAAAAGATATAAATCTTCATAAGAATTTAGAAAATACAAATATATTTAGTAATTTTATTAAAGGATTTTTACTAAATCTAGCAAATCCTTATGTAATCACATTTTGGCTTAGCGTTGCAACTATGCTAAGCACTAAACAAAATCCTATATATTTATTTTTAGGACTTAGCGTTAGCATACTTATTTGGATATTTTCGCTTTCGTTTTTTGTATATAAATATACAAATTTATTTAGTATAAAAGTGCTAAAGATTATTAATATAATTTCTGCTTTTATTTTAGAATATTTTGCGATTATGCTTGTTTTAAGGAGATTTTATGACTTTTAAGGAATGTTTGGATAATAGATTTTCTTGTAGAGATTTTATTGACTATGAATTAAGTAAAGATGAATTAATTAATATAGTAGAACTTGCAAAATTAAGCCCTAGTGCAACAAATATGCAACCAGCAAAACTAAGCTTTTTTAGTGGTAAAAGCCTTGCTAAATTAAGCGATGATTTATTAAATGCTGTAAAAAATAATTTAAAAAGCCAAGATATAAAATTATATCCTGATATTTGGTTTGAACCTTATAAGAGCAGAAGATTTCAGACAGGAATTAAGCTTTATGAAGCACTTAATATAAAGCGAGATGAGAAAGAAAAAAGGTTAGAGCAATGGCATAAGAATTTTAAATTCTTTAATGCTAAAAATCTAGCAATTTTACATATTGATAATGGTTTAAACGAAGGCTCTTTGTTAGATTGTGGTATTTTTCTAGCTAATTTTTTGAATGCGGCTACATATTTAGGATTTAGCACTTGTGTTTTAGGTAGTATTGCTGAATATTGCGATACTATTAGAGAAAATGGGGTTGAAGGCAAAATTATATGTGGCATTGCAATAGGTAAAAAAAGTAGCGATAATGTAAATGATTTTAAAACTACTAGAGCAAGTAACGAAGAAATAATTAAATTTATTTAAAGGAGAAAAAATGAGTGTTACAATGGATTTTTGTATTTTTTCTATGAGCGATGATAGTAAAAGTGAAGAAATAGCACCAATTATTGAGTATTTAAGAAAGAAAAATATAAAACACAAATTAGGTGCAATGGGAACTAGCGTAGAAACTGATGATTTAAAAAGTGCTTTAAAAATTTTAAATAAAGCAAATAAATTAATTAATAAAGATAGAGTTTATTTAGTAGCCAAATTTGACATTCACAAAAGTAGAAATGATAATCTAAAATATAAGGTAAAATCGGTTAAAAAGCGTCTAAAAGATAAAGAATAAAATCTTTATGCTATGTTATAATTGCTCTAAGCCTACATTTAAGATTTTTTGTAAAACTTGTGAAAAAGAATTTAAATTACTTGAATGTAAAAGAAGAATTTTAGATGATGGTTTAGAAGTAATTAGCTTTTATAAATATTCTAAAATTAAAAAATTATTAAATCACAAGCATTTTATTAGTGGATATTTTATATTAAATAAACTCGCATCTTATTCTTATAAAAGATTTCATTTTGATAATGAATTAGCTTATGCTATAGGCTTAGATGATGATTGCTCTAGCGGGTATTCTCATACAGCAATACTTATTAAAAATATGAAATCAAAAAATATTATTCCATTATATAACGCAATTAAAGCAAAAAATAAGATTATTTATAAAGGTAAAAGTCTTTCGTTTAGAAAGAAAAATAAAAGAAAATATGAATTGCAAAAGACCTTGGATTTACCTGTAATTTTAGTAGATGATATTATCACTTCAGGCGAGTCTTTAAAACAAGCGAATTCAGTGCTTAAAAAAGCTAAAATTAAGGTTCTTTTTGCAGTCGTATTAGCCGATGCGAAAGTTTAGTTTGCTAGTATAAAAAAATCTTTACTTAAAGGAAAACAATGAATTTATTTGATAATAGTGAAATTACTATTGTAGATATTGAAGATAGTATAAAAACAAGCTATCTTGATTATTCTATGTCAGTAATTATAGGCCGTGCCTTACCTGATGCAAGAGATGGATTAAAGCCGGTTCATAGAAGAATTCTTTATGCAATGAATGATTTAGGAGTAGGTTCAAAAAGTGCTTATAAAAAATCAGCTCGTATAGTGGGTGATGTAATCGGTAAATACCATCCGCACGGAGATACTGCTGTTTATGATGCTTTAGTAAGAATGGCACAAAGCTTTTCAATGAGATACCCAAGTATTGATGGTCAAGGAAACTTTGGTTCAGTTGATGGAGATGGTGCTGCAGCTATGCGTTATACTGAAGCTAGAATGACAATTTTGGCTGAAGAATTGTTAAAAGATTTAGATAAAGACACCGTTGATTTTGTTCCAAACTATGATGATAGTATGAGTGAGCCTGATGTTTTACCTTCAAGAGTGCCTAATTTATTATTAAACGGCTCAAGTGGTATTGCTGTTGGTATGGCAACTAATATTCCGCCACATAGTTTAGATGAATTAGTAGATGGACTTTTATATTTACTTGAGAATAAAAACGCTAGTTTAGAAGAAATAATGCAGTTTATAAAAGGTCCTGATTTTCCAACTGGTGGGATAATTTTTGGTAAAAAAGGCATTATAGAAGCTTATAAAACAGGTCGTGGTAGAATTAAAGTAAGAGCAAAAACTCATATAGAACAAAAAGGAAATAAAGAGCTAATAGTAATTGATGAGTTACCTTATCAAGTAAATAAAGCAAGACTTCACGAGCAAATTGCAGAGCTTGTAAAAGAAAAGCAAATAGAAGGTATAAGCGAGACAAGAGATGAGAGTGATAGAGATGGAATTCGCCTTGTAATTGAGCTTAAGCGTGATGCTATGAGTGAAATTGTGCTAAATAATTTATTTAAAAGCACCACAATGGAGACAACATTTGGTGTGATAATGTTAGCAATTCACAATAAAGAACCTAAGGTATTTTCTTTAATTGAGCTATTAGATTTATTCTTAAATCATAGAAAAACCGTAATTATTAGAAGAACTATTTTTGAACTTGAAAAAGCAAAAGCAAGAGCACATATCTTAGAAGGTCTTAAAATTGCACTAGATAATATAGATGAAGTAATTGCATTAATTAAATCAAGTGCAGATACTGCAAGTGCAAGAGATGCTTTAGTAGAAAAATTTAGCTTAACTGAATTACAAGCTAATGCTATTTTAGAAATGAGACTTAGCCGTCTTACAGGACTTGAAAGAGATAAATTAGAAGATGAGTTAAGAGAGCTTTTAGCAAAAATTGAAGAATTAAATGCAATCTTAAAAAGCGAAGAAAAAATAGAAGAAATAATTCACGATGAATTATTAGAAATTAAAAATAAATTTAAAGTTCCAAGAATTACTGAAATAGTAGATGATTATGATGAAATTGATGTAGAAGATTTAATACCAAATGAGCCAATGGTAATTACAATTACTCATCGTGGGTATATCAAAAGAGTTCCTACAAAATCATATGAAAAACAAAAGCGTGGTGGTAAAGGTAAAGTTGCAGTTACTACTTATGATGATGATTTTATAGAGAGTTTCTTTACTGCAAATTCTCACGATACGCTAATGTTTGTTACTAATAAAGGACAACTATATTGGTTGAAAGTTTATAAAATTCCTGAAGGTAGCAGAACTGCTAAAGGAAAAGCTGTTGTAAATCTAATCAATCTTTTACCAGATGAAAAAATTATGGCAATAATTCCAACAACTGATTTTGCTAAGACAAAATCACTTGCATTCTTTACTAAAAATGGTCTTATTAAACGCACGAATTTAAGTGAATATAGTAATATCCGTTCAGTTGGTGTAAGAGCTATTAATCTTGATGAAAACGATGAATTAGTAAGTGTTTTAATAGCACAAAATGATGATAGTGAAAATATTGATTTGGTTGATGAAAATAGTGAAAATATTGAAGATGATAATATTCAAATTGTTGAAGAAGAAAATTCTTTAGATGAAAACCAAGAAGAGCAAATTAGTGGAACTATGATTTTTGTAGCTACTAAAAAGGGTATGTGTATTAAATTCCCACTTACAAAAGTTCGTCAAATTGGTCGTGTAGCTCGTGGAGTAACTGCTATTCGCTTTAAAGAAGAGCAAGATTATGTAATAGGTGCAGTGGTTATTGAAAGTAATGAGCAAGAAATTTTAAGTGTTAGCCAAAAAGGTATCGCAAAAAGAACTGATGCAGGAGAATATCGCTTACAAAGTCGCGGTGGTAAGGGCGTAATTTGTATGAAACTTACTCAAAAGACAAAAGATTTAGTAGGCATTGTAATTGTTGATGATACTATGGATTTAATGGCGCTTACAAGTAGTGGCAAGATGATTAGAACTGATATGCAAAGCATTAGAAAAGCTGGTAGAAATACAAGTGGAGTAATTGTTGTAAATGTTGGTAGCGATGAGGTTGTAAGCATTGCAAAATGCCCTAAGGAAGAAGACGAAGAAGAAAATTTAGAAGAAGAGAATGGCTTATTTGATGATAATTGATATTGTTATTTTAGCTTTCTCTTTAGCAATTGACGCATTTTTTGTAGCATTAAGTATTTGCTTAGTGCTACAAAAACAATCTTTAAAAAAATTATTAGTTTTTAGTATATTATCTGCTTGTTTTCAGGTTTTAATGCCTATTTTAGGATATTATGTAACTTATTTACTAAATGTAAGATATATGAAGTTAATTCAAGCAATTGATCACTATTTGATTTTTGTAGTTTTTGCATTTTTAGCTTATAAATTATTTAAAGAATTTTTAGATAATGAAAATGAGAATATTGATATTAGTTATGGATCGTTGTTTTTGCTTAGTATAGTAACTAGTATTGATGCTTTAGGTGCAGGACTTATGATATTTTCTTTGGAATATAATTTATTTATTTCTTCTGTATTAATAGCTTTAGTTACATTTTTTATGTGTTTTTCTAGTTTGTTTATAAGCAAAATGAAAGTTAATAAAAAAATTTTACAACCAATAGGAAGCTTGCTACTTTTATTTTTGGCGTTTAAAATTGTAATAGTTCATATGTTAGAAAACATATAACTTGTAAATTCGTAACACTTTTTATAATTTTTTCAAAAAAATCTTTTGAAGTTTTTATTTTTTTTATATCATACTCCTTTATCACAAAAGGAGTATAAATGATTATAGGTTGTTTAAAAGAAATTAAAGACCAAGAATATAGAGTTGGCTTAACGCCTTTAGATGTTATTGAATATATAAATCATGGACATGAAGTTTTAGTAGAAAGTAAAGCCGGTGCTGGTATTGATATAAGTGATGAAGAATATATAAAAGCCGGAGCAAAGATTTTAACTAAAGAAGAAATTTTTGAAAAAGCTGGAATGATTATTAAAGTAAAAGAACCAATTGAAAGTGAGTATAAGTATTTTAAAAAAGGACAGATTTTATATACATATTTACATTTAGCAGCAGATGAAAAACTTACAAAAATGTTAATAGATAAAGAAATATCAGCATTTGCTTATGAGACGATTCAAGAAGGTAAAAATCTTCCTTGCTTAGCTCCTATGAGTGCTATTGCTGGTCGTTTAGCGGTAATTCAAGGTTGTAAGTATTTGGAAAAAACTTATGGTGGTAATGGAATGCTGCTTAGTGGTCTAACTGGTGTTAAAAAAGGAAAAGTTGTAATTTTAGGTAGTGGTATGGTAGGGCTTAATGCTGCTCAACTTGCTTTTGGTATGGGAGCTGAAGTTGTGATTTTAGGTCGTGATGCTAATAGACTAGATTATATTGACCATGTATTTAATGGTAAGATTACTACTTTATATAGTAATATTTCAAATATATTAGATAGTATAAAAGATGCTGATGTAGTAATTGGAGCTGCGTTAGTTCCAGGAGCAAAAACTCCTAAATTATTATCTAGAAAACATTTAAAGCATATGAAAAAAGGTGCTGTTATAGTTGATGTTGCGATTGATCAAGGCGGTTGTTTTGAGACAAGCCGTGCAACAACTCATACAAACCCTATTTATGAAGTTGATGGGATAATTCATTATGCAGTTGGTAATATGCCAGGAGCAGTTGCAAAAACAGCTACTTTAGCATTATTAAACGCTACAACTCCTTATGGAATTAAAATAGCAAACCTTGGAGTAATTGGTGCTATAACTTGTTTTGAAAGTTTAAGATATGGTTTAAATACACATAAAGGACACTGCACTCACGAAGGTGTGGCAAATGCCTTTAATCTTGAGTATTTTAATCCTAAGAATTTCATTGCTATGTAATATGATTAGGCATTTATATTTTTTATAAATGCCTATAGGTTTTTATGGGTTATTTTGTAATATTCAATAAAAGCCTATAAAAAAGATAAAAATTTTATTATTTAAGTATTTTTTAAGTTTTTAAATATATAATAACAGCTTTTAATCACGGAGGATTTATAGCTCAGTTGGTTAGAGCAACCGGCTCATAACCGGTTGGTCCCAGGTTCGAGTCCTGGTAAATCCACCACCTCCTTTAAATTTAATAGAATTAAATCTTTCTTAGGCTTCAAGATTTTCTTTAGGAGAAAACGATGTCAAAAAATAAGTTAAAACCACTATTACCAATATGTTACATAGAAGCCCTAGAAAGATTTGCCTTTTTAGGCTTTTTAGGTATTTTTGTATTTTATTTAATGGATACATTTTCTTTTTCTAAAGGTGAAGCTAGTGCAATAAGTGCAAGTTTGGGTGCTGCTATTTATGCTTTTGGTATATTTGGAGCATATTTAAGTGATTTTTGCTTAGGTGCAAAAAGATGTGTAATTTTAGGAATTATTTTTCTTACTTTAGGGTATTTGTGTTTAACTTTTGATTTATTAACAATATCTCTTTTTTGCATTATTTTTGGTAGCGTATTAATCAAGTCAAATATTACAAGTTTGTTATCTAAAAGTTATCCTAATGATAGCGAGTATGTATTTAGTATGTTTTATATTTTTGTAAATATAGGATGTTTTTTGGGGCAAATTAGTGCTGGTCTTTTAATACTACATTCTTATAATTTAGCATTTTTCATATCATTTTTTAGTGTATTTTGTGCTATTTTAGTATTTTTTTATAATTCAAAATATATATCTAGCGAACCTATAAAATATGATTTTTTTAAAAATAATATAACTATGCTTATTTTGATATTTTTATTTATTGCATTCTTAGCTACTCAAGAACTTTTGATTGTTAGTAAAATTATAAGTATTTTTTCAATTTTAATTTTAATAATTTTTTATATTTTTATTTATAGAAAAATACCAACAAAAAATAATTTTAAAAAATTAGCTTTTTATTTAATAGCTGCTGTGTTTTTTTATATGTTGATTTTTCAAAGCTTTAATACTTTAAATATTTTAATTAAAAGTAAGGTTTCTTTTAGTATTTTAAATTATCAAATTCCAGCTAGTTGGTATTTAGCTTTTATGTTTTTAGTCAGTATTTTTACAAGTATGCTTTTAAGTTTTATAAGTAAAAAAAGCTCAATTAATGAAGCATTAATTATACCAGCTGCTATGATTATTGCTGCTAGTTCATTTATTGTTTTAGGAATGCTTAGCAAAGATGATTTTATTAATCCAATATATATATTAATTACTTATTTTATGTTGGGTATTTCTCAAACAAGTATAGGGGTTTTAGGACTTAGCATAGTATCAAAATTAACTCCAAGTGGATTTAATTCAAGCACTATGGGAATTTGGTTTTTATGTTCTGGTGCTGCACAAGGAATTGAAGGAATTATTGCAAAATATATTGATAATATTAGTTATGAATTGTATTTTAGTATGCAAGGATTTTTTGTATTATTTTTAGCATTACTAATGTTATTTGCATATAAATACTTAAAAGTATAACTATAATTTAATTATTGATTAGTTCTAATGGATTTATGTGGTAGTTTTTTTGTGTAACTTCAAAAGTTAAATCCCTTTCAACTTTTCCAACAATGTTTCCTTTTTTTAATACTTCTCCAACCTTTGCAAGTTTGCTAAATTTTGATAAGTGAGCGTATATTGTGTGAATTCCGTTTGCGTGTTCAACAATTACAACCTTATCAAGGACTGCAGTATCATTTGCAAAAACTACTTTTCCATCAAATACTACTCTTACATTGGCATCAGGCGTATTTGAGCGTAGCACTACATTTTCATTAAATATTTTTAATTTATATATAGGGTCTATGTAATCTCCAAATTTTTGTTTTACACTAAAATCAACCAAAGGTGCTATAGTTTTTGCTCCTGTATATTTTGCTACTTTTCCATCATAACTTAAGGTATCAGAATGTTTTACTTGTGTAGTTTGACTTGATTTTTTATTTGATTTTTCATTTTCTATGATTTTTAACTTAGCCAAAGTTGCTCTAATTTCATCTTGTTGTTTTTGTAAATTTGTTAGGCGTTGTTTATATATTTTTTCATCTTGTTTTTGTTTAGAAATTAAATTCTCTTGGCGTTTTTTAAGTTCGCTTAATTCTTTTGCTTGTTTTTTATAATTATCAATATTTACATTCATTTCACTAATTTTTTTTTGCTTATAATCAATTTGCTGTTGCGTTCTTGCATAATCTTTTGAAATTTTATAAAGCTCATTATTCAAAACTTCAGAAAGTGTGTTTAATACTTCAATAGAGACTATACTCATTGAGCTATCAATTAAATCTTTTGGTGCTATTAAATCATACGAAAAATCCTTAGCAATTATTTCAACTAATTTAGCACCTAATTTCTCTTTATCTTTCATTAGTTCTTTATTTTGTGTGATAAATGTATTTAATTCTCCATTTTGAGCATTTACAAGTTCTTGTAATTCTGCTGTTATATTTGAAGTTTTTTTAACTTTTTCATTTATTTCTTTTAATTTTTGTTCCCCTTCAATTATTTCACTTGCCAAATCTTCTAATTTTTTTGATATTTGTTCTTTTTCATTTTGAGTTTGCTCTAGTTTTTTTGTGTTGTTTTCTATTTGATTTGCAAACAAACTTAAGCTAAACAAAACTATTAGAAGTTTTTTCATTGTCTTTTTACCTTAAACATTACAATCATTATACATAGTAATGAAGCTAGTAAAGAATAAGAGCTTACTTCAATTAAGCTAGGTAAAAAATCAATTTGCGGTAAATCTATATCAAGTTTTGCTAAAAATTCTTTTATATAAGAGATATTATTAAAATTAATAAAAAACGCAAATAATAAAGCAAAACAAATTATATTATCTACAAATACAATCTTAAGCATTGGTGCAGCTCTTTGGAAGAAATTTGCCCCAAATAAATTAAGAATATAAATTCTATTTTCGTGCTCGTATTTAAAAATTTTTATTTGTTTTATAAATAAAGCAATAGATAATATGCTTATGCAAATTAAACATATATAAGAGATTAGTTTTATAATATTTAATAGTTTATATATTTTAATGTGTGTTTTTGAGAATGTTTCTACTTTTAAAACATTCGGTATTTTTAATAGTTGTTTTTTGATTTGATTTATTTCGTTTTCATTAATAAATTTAGTAAAGCTAATATTATAAAATTTTGGGAGTTTTGATTTTAAGGTATTTAAATTAGCATTTGTTATATCTTTTTTTAATTTATTAAGAATTTCACTAGGGTCTAATTCGTTAATACTTGAAAAATACTCAATATTAGCTAAATCAACTGCTTGAATTTCTAGCTCGCTTACTAATACTACGCTGTAATCTTTATTTAATTTGGTTTCATAATCTTTTATCAATTCATCAATAAAAAAGGCAAATTGAAAACAAAAACATATAATAAAAAGTGGAAAAATAAAACTAATATGTGTTTTAAATAAATTCATTCAAAACCCCATTTTCTATATTTAAATGCCTATAATTAAAATCAATTCTAGGTGGAATTTGATGAGTTACTGCGATAATGCAAGCATTGAATGTGTTTCTAGCAGCATTTAGTAATTGCCAAATAATATCGGCTGAATGAATATCAAGATTTCCTGTTGGCTCATCACAAATTATTATTTTAGGATTGTGTATGATTGCTCTTGCAAGGGCTATTCTTTGTTGCTCTCCGCCACTTAATTCTAAAGGCATTTTTTTAGCTTTATGCTGAAGTTTTGTATATTTTAATAACACATCTACATGCTTGCTGATTTGTTCATTTTTAACGCCAGCTATTTTTAAAGGTAATGCTATATTATCGCTTACATTTAGCTCGTTAATTAGCTTATAATCTTGAAAAATTATTCCTAATTTTCTTCTAAGTTTTAATAATTCAGCATTGCTAATATTTCCCATATTTTTAAACAAAACATGCAAATCCCCACTAAATTCGCTAAATTCTCCAAAAAAACTTTTAAGCAATGTTGTTTTCCCGCTACCACTTTTACCGGTGATAAATATAAAATCACCTTCATTAGCACTAAAATTTATATTATGCAATACTATTTCATTATTGTAGGCTAGAGTTAAATTATTGGCATTTATTAAAGTAGCATTGCTTTTCATTGTAAAAACTCTTTTAATTTAATAAATGCTTTTAAATTTAAAGTATTTGGGCAAAAGTCGTGAAACAAAAACTCAAATTCTTCATTTTCTTTACATAATAAATAAGAGCTACTTGGTGTGTCAAATCCACCATAAGCTATTTGAATGATTTTTGCATTATCACATTCATAAATTCTTGATATTTTTAAGAAAAAATCTTCATCAATATGTTTTATAAAATTAAGTTTATTAAAATCAATTTTGAAATTAATTTTTTGATTTATGATTTCTTGATTTAAATTCTTTTTATTTCTCACATAGCAAACAAAATCATATATATCTTTATTCATCTTAAGCCAACGGCTTTCGTATTTGCTTATTATCCTTGCGTCTTTATTTTTAAAATAATCATAGTCTAAATCAGAAAAAATATTTTTTGTATATTCTGCATACATTAAACTATCGCTTCTTAATTCAAAAAATCCATTTTCTTTTAATACTCTTTCGCACTCGTTTTTAAATTCATTTGATACAACTCTTCTATAAGGAGCGTCGTCCCAAGGCACAGGAAAATGCAAATATATTCCATTTAAACAACTATTATTTAATTCTTTTATAGCTATTCTTGCATCAAAATCTAATAAATATATATTCTTTAAATCTTTAGCTAATTTACTTACTTGAATAAGACTAGGTTTATGAATTTCTATTCCAATATAAGTATTTTGAGGATTATTTTTTGCTTGATATAGCAAATGTCTTCCTGAACCAAAACCTATCTCTAAATAAGCATTATCTAATGAATTAATTAATTCTTTAAAGTCCTTAGGAGATGATATGACATTACTTGCTAATTCTTTAAATTTATTATAATGATATGCTTTTGATATGATTTCATCACAAAATGTTTTTTCAAATGCTTCTAAGGCTTTTTGCATCAAGGCTAAGTCGGTAATTTTTGTTAATTTATCAATTTTTACTACAAATTCATTATTTTTTTCGTTAAGTTCTATAAAAAAACTAGAATTATTAATACTAGTATAAACTAAAGTTTTGCCTAATTGTGTTTTTGTTTTAAATTTAAATTCAACCTCCCCAACACTAATTGGCAAGGTTAAATTCTTTATATATTTTGCTTTAAAATTTGGCATTATTTAACACTCAATTTTGAACTAGGTTTTGATTCTATTCCAAATTCATCAACGCCAATTATTTGATAAACATCTCCAGGCACATATGTAGTATCTACATAATAATCATTTTGTATTCCGTTTGCAACTTCTGTTGAATTTTTAATAAGTTTATAGGTTCTTATGCGATTATCCGTGCTAATCCATTTTATTTTTAGTGTATTTTCATTTTGTAATTCAAATCCTGTAAGAGCAGGAGTTTTAGGTTTATCAAGGCTCATTCCAACTACATTTACGCCAGTTTTTGCACTCTCAAGTCCGTCTTTATCTATCATAGTTACATAATAATATCTGCTTACTCCATCATCTCCTATATTATCCTCATAGCTATTTTCTGTAGTTGTAGCTAGCTCAAAAAATGGTAATAAAGATGCTTTTGAATAATATATTTTATAATGAGAAAAGTCTTCATATTTAGGAGCGTCCCAAGTAAGAATTATTTTTTTAGGTAGGTTTGTAGTTACATTGATATTTACAATTTGTGGTGGTAAAACTTTACTAATTGCTTCAACTTCAGCACTAGCATCACTTTCAACTCCGTTATAAGTTAGTGCAGTTACTTTGTATTTAGCATATAGATTTGCTTTAACTTCGTCTAAATATTCAGCACTTAAGCGATTATTAATAGTTGCTACTTTATACCACTTATCAGAATTAGCGTCTTGTTTATAAATATTATATTTTACAACTCTTGAATCAGTATGCGGTCTCCAAATTATTTTGATTTTATTAGGAAGTCCTGCTATTGCTTGAATGAATGTAACTGGTTCAATTTTTCCTATAGTTTTTACATTTATAGTAGATAGTTTTGAATTACCTTCTTTATTAAAAGTTACGAAAGTATAAGCGTAGCTAGTATCAGGATTTAAATTATTATCAGAATAATGAGTTGCATATCTATCATTTATAGTAGCGATTAGTTTGTCTTTTGCATTTTCATCATTTAGCTCTTTTCTATAAATCTTATAACCATCTATATTTTGATCATATATAGGGTCCCACTCAAATCCTATTTCTCTCATACCTTGAAGAGTTCTTATATTATTTACCATAGTAAGATTATCAATCGGAGCAATTTCACTAAGACTTGTTGTGCTAGAGCACGCATTAAAACCTATAATAAAAGCTGTAAATAAACTTATTTTAATAATTTTCTTCATATTTTGCCTTTCGTGTAAAGATTTAATTATACTAAGTATGAATAATGATTTATAAGCATATCCTATTCCAAATTATTACTAAATTGATTTAATAAATTATGAGCTAGATTTAAGTCAAGTTTTATATCTTTAAAATCTTTAATAGCTTCATTAAAACTCAAACAATTACTTGAATAAAATTCCATAAAATTATTTGTTATTGGATGGGTGTAATTTATATAAAATGAATGTAGCATTAATCTATTTGCTTTATTTTTACTGTTCTCATCAGCATAAATACTATCTCCTAAAATATATCTATTTACACTTGCTAGATGGGTTCTTATTTGATGAGTTCTACCACTTTCTAATTTTGCTGAAATTAAAGCTTTATCATTTGTATTTGCAAGATTTATAAAATGAGTTCTAGCCCATTTGCCCCATCTATCTTCATTTAAGCCGTATTTTTTAATACATTCATCTTTGCTTAAAGATTGCATTTTTAATCTATTATTCTCATTTCTTTTTATATATTTTTCTATATGATTTTGATTTATTGCGTGGTTTGTAACTGCTAGATAAATTCTATTTACTTCTCTATTTTTAATCTGATTTGCTAAGCTAAAATATGCTTCATTGCTTTTAGCTACTAGCATAACTCCGCTAGTATCTTTATCAAGTCTATGCACTATTCCTGCTCTTATTTTGCCGTTGATATCAGCTAGTTTATAATTTCTCTCAAGTAGCCATTCTACTAATGATGCTTCTTTTAAAGAAGAGCAGCCGTGAGTTGCTACATTATTTGGCTTATTTACTACTAGCATATACTCATCTTCATACAGAATTTCTACATCAAAATTAGCTTCATATTTAATATTTATATCTTTTATATCAGGGTAATTAATCTCTATTTCATCATTTATATTTAGTTTATATGAGCTTTTAATTACTTTATTATTTACTAATACATTTTGATTTTTTATTAGATTAGAAATTTGTGAGCGACTTTGTCCTAAAACTTTAGCTAAATATATATCAATTCTTTCAATTTCACTTGCTACAATCTTACTCAATATTAACCTTTTTAAATCATATTCATAAACAAATTTAGCAAAAGGTTGTAAATTGATAAAACTAGATGGTAAAATTTTAACCCACTTTGATTTTATATTGCCATTGCTCGTATTTCCAATAATAATTTTTTCATTTTTATTAATGAATGAGGCGAATGAAGTTTTAGCGCATAAACAAATTATATATGTGATTGTAGGGTTTTTTGCTTTTTTTATATTTTTTTTATTACCAATTAAAAAAATTGAATGGCTTATTCCTTTTTTTTACTGGTTTTGTATAGGTTTATTATTATTAGTTGATGTTTTAGGGGCTACTAAATTAGGAGCTACTAGATGGCTTGAAATTCCTTTTACAAGATTTACGATTCAGCCTAGTGAGATTTTTAAACCTGCATTTTTATTAATGCTTGCTTATTTAATTAGACACAATCCTCCACCTGATGATGGATATAGATTTAAAGATTTTTGCAAAATTAGTTTTTATATAATTTTACCTTTTGTTCTTATTAAAAGTGAGCCTGATTTAGGTTCTGCTTTAATTATTTTAATAGTTGGCTATGTTACATTGTTTTTAGTGGGCATTCATCATAAAATTATTCTAACAGGGGCATTATTGCTTGGAATTTGTATGCCAATAGCTCCTATTGTCTATGATAATTTAAATGATTACCAAAAAAAAAGAATTACTGATTTTTTAAGTGAAAAACCAAGTTATCAAGTAAGACAAAGTATGATAGCAATAGGAAGTGGTGGAATAAATGGTAAAAGCAAAGATGATGCTACTCAAACTCATTTTAAATTCTTACCAATTAGCACGAGTGATTTTATTTTTGCATATACTATTGAAAGATACGGATTTTTAGGTGCTTGCTTGCTTTTAGGATTATATTTATTACTGATTTTACATTTGCTAAGCTTTAATAAAAAGCTTAAAAAAGATTATTTTGCTAAAACTTTTACATCAGCTCTATCCATATTAATATTTATTTATGTTGGGGTTAATGTATCTATGACTATAGGGTTTGCTCCTGTTGTTGGAGTGCCACTGCCGTTTTTTAGCTATGGTGGAAGCTCTTTTGTAACCTTTATGATACTTTTTGGAATATATGAAAATTTATTATCATTTAGGTTTGACCCTGATTATAAATTAGTAAGAATTGATTTGTAATTAAAGAATTTAAAATTAAATTCTTTAATTATTTATAGGCTTTAATAAGTGAATTAATCTCATTAATATGTGGAAATCTTTTGCTATCACAACCTATTAATTCATTTTTTGAATATATTTTCTCATTATCATAAATAACTATAAAATCGCCTTTACTTCCTATTTCAAATTCTACTTCTATTCCTTGAAATTCACCAATTAATTCATCTGCAACCCTTGCAGCTTGTGGTTCATATTTTCAAGCATTACAATAAATGATTTTCGCTTTCATTTTTTCTCCTTACAAAAATATTACAAATTTAAAATAACTTAATTAATGACTAGAAATATTAAGTTATTTATAGTATTCTTTCGCATTTAATAAAAAATATTATTTGGTAAAGGTAAATATGAAGTTTTTAGAGATTTTAAAGGATAGAAAGCTAAAAGCAACTCCACAAAGAATAAGCATTTTAAAAGTTTTATCAAAACACGAACACCCTAGTATTGATGAATTATACGAGCAAATAAAGGTTGAATATCCTGCAATTTCACTTGCTACTGTTTATAAAAATCTTAGCACTATGATTGATGAGGGTTTAGTAGTTGAGATTTCAATCCCTAATGATAAATCAAAATACGATATATATGAATACGAACATATTCATTTGGTTTGTAATAATTGTAAAAGTGTTTTTGATTTAGATAAAGTTAAGGCTGGACTTGATAAATATCAACAAACTTTACAAACTAAGTTAGATAATCCTATAGAAAGTATTAAAATTACAGCGTTTTTGGCTACTTGTTCAAATTGCAAATAATATAAGTTAAAATAAGATAAAAAAGGAGTTTAGGTGAGTATTTTAAAACACTTTCTCTTTTTTACCTTAGAGAGTAATTTAGAGTTTAAAAAGCTTAAAGATAGTTTTTGTTTATTTGAAAATAGTCTTTATAAACTTGATATAATTGATAGCAATTTACATTTTTTAAAAGCTAATTTATCAAGAGCTGACATAGAATATCATACGAGTGAGCTTAGCTTAAATGAAGTAAAAAGCAAAAGTTTAAAATACAAAAGAGCCATCACTCAAGGCAAGATGATAGAGCAATTTAATAATTTTTATATCTGCACTTTATTTGATGAAAATTCTCAAGATGGACTTAGTTTTAGTGAATATGAAAGATTAAAAATATTTTTAACTTATGGGCTTAAATCAAGGGATTTAAGCATTAGCATAGGACTTGCTTTAAGGATATATTTGTTTTATTTGAGTATTAATTCTAAGCAAGAGATAATAAAAGAAATTCTTAATTTATTCTCTTTTATTTACGAAGAAAATATAATAAAAACTATCAATAAAAATGATAATTTTTATGATAATTTATCTTGTATTATTTTAGATGAAAATAATTTTTATACCACAAATTGTGCTAAGGTCAATTTTGTAAAAATCTTTTCAAAAGTTTTAAGAAAAGAAGCTATAAAAGTATTAAGATTTAATGAAAGTTGCGAAAAATTAATAATATTGCTTGAATTTTTAAGCTTTTTTAAAACTCATAAAAAATTAGATTTTCAAGAAAAATTAGCAAAAAATAAAAGCGTTAAAAAAATAGCTAGAAAAATTAGTAAAATAGCTAGAACTTATTATTTAGGATAAATATGCAAAAACAAGAAAAAATAGTAGAAATGTTTAATGAAATAGCTCCAAGCTATGATAAAGCTAATAAGGTTTTAAGTTTTGGTATCGATGCAAAATGGAGATTTGATGCGATTAGTAAGGTTAAAGATTTTCTTAATTTAAATTCTAATTTAAATATAGCTGATATTGCTTGTGGGACAGGCGATATGTGTGTTTTGCTAAGTAAAATTCCAAATGCAAAGGTTGTAGGGATTGACCCAAGCAGTGGAATGCTAGAAGTGGCTAAAAAGCGTCATTTAGAAATTGACTTTAAATTAGGCTATGCAAATAATTTACCATTAGATAATGAAAGCGTAGATTTAATTACTATTAGTTATGGTTTTAGAAATGTGGTTGAAAAAGATGAAGCATTGGAAGAATTTAAAAGAGTGCTAAAGCCTAATGGAACGCTTTTAGTATTGGAGTTTTTCAAAAGAGAAAAGGGCGGTATAATAGGATTTTTCCGTGATTTTTATCTAAAAAAAATATTACCTATAATAGGTGGAATTTTAAGCAAAAACAAAGCAGCTTATGAATATTTACCTAATTCTATTGATGATTTTTACTCAAATGATGAATTTAAAGATAAATTAAAAGAACATAATTTTGATTTAAAACTTTTCAAAACTTATAGTTTTGGAGTTAGTTCATTGTTTATAGCGAGTAAAAATGTTAGCAAATAAACTAGAAAAAACATATTTTAGTGTAAGCGAAATTAATAATCTTGCTAAAAATAATTTAGAAAATACTTTTTTAAATATCGCAATTCAAGGAGAAGTTAGCAAGATTACAAATCATACTTCAGGGCATTGGTATTTTACTATTAAAGATGAGTTATCAAGCCTTGATTGCACTATGTTTTCAAGCTATAACAAAGGTAAGGCTAATTTAATAGTAGGCAATAAAATAATAGCCATTGGAAAACTTACCATATATCCTGCTAGTGGAAAGTATCAACTAAACTGCACTGATTATGAATTAGCCGATGGATTGGGTAAATTACAAGCAGCTTTTAATGAGCTTTATAAGAAATTAAAAGATGAAGGCTTGTTTTTAGATATTTATAAAAAACAAATTCCAAAAAATATTAAAAAAATTGCAGTAATTACAGCTATTAATTCAGCTGCTGCTAAAGATATTTTAAGAGTTTATGAAAACAACGAAGCTTATTTAATAAAATTAGTGTTTTTTGATAGTTTAATGCAAGGAGAAAATGCTAGTAAAAGAGTAATTGAGTGTATTAAAAAGGCTAATGAATTTGATTTTGATATTATATTAATAGCTCGTGGCGGTGGTAGTAAAGAAGATTTATTTTGCTTTAACGATGAAGCTTTAGTAAGACAAATCGTAGCATCTAAAATCCCAATAATTACAGGTTTAGGACACGAAATAGATACTCATTTAAGCGATTTAGCAGCTAGTAAGTATTATGCGACCCCAACTGCGGCTATGCAAAGCTTGGTTTATAATAAGTTTGATAGAATGCTAGATTTAGATAATTTACAAAATTATTTTAATTTAACTATTAAAAAACATTTGGATAAAAAAGAGCAAAATTATTTATATTTAGCAAGTAAATTTTCTAAAAAAGAAGTGAATTTTAAATTTAATTCATATAAAAATAATCTTTTAAATAAAAAGACTTTATTTCAAAATAAGCTAAAAAATATTTTAAAACAAAATGAGCTAATTTTAAATAATCAAAAAACTATTTTAAATAATAATTTTCATAAAGCCTTAGAAAATAAAGAAAGGCTTTATAATATTTATGAAAATAAGATAAATATCACAAAGCTTAAAAGCAATATTTCAAGTATGCAATTTAGTCTAAATCAATATGAAAAACTAGCAAAGCAATCATTTAATAAGGCTATTTTAAATAAAAATCAATCTTTAAATGATTTTATAAAGAGTAAAAATATCATTGATTTTAAAATAAAACTAGCAAAAGACAAACTAGAAAATCAAAAAATATTATTAAATAACAGCTTTAAACCTAAATTTAAAGAAAAATATGTAAAAATAAACAATTATCAAAAGATTTTAAGCACTCATCAAGCATTCTTAGAAAGCATTAAAGAGTATGCTAGAGTTATGAAAGATAATAAAGGCATAAAACTTAGTGCTTTAAAAGAAGGTGATGAAATCACGCTAAAATCAATTGATTGTGTAAAAATAGCAAAGATTATAAAGGAGTAAAAATGAGACAATACAATTTTAGTGCAGGACCATCTGAATTACCATTAGAGGTTTTAAAAGAAATTCAAGAAGAATTATTAAGTTATAAAAATAACGGCTTTTCTATTATGGAAATTAGTCATCGCTCAAGTTATTATGAGCAAATGCACAATGACGCTATTAAAGATGCAAAAGAGCTTTATGGAATAAATGATGATTATGAAGTAATTTTCGTTCAAGGTGGTGCTACTATGCAATTTAGCTTATTGGCTATGAATTTTAGCCTAGATAATAAGCCTTGTGAATACATTGATACTGATGTATGGACGCAAAAAGCTTGCGAAGAAGCTATCTTAGCTGGAGTAAATGCAAAAATCGTAGCTAGTTCAAAAGATAGTAAATATAATTATATTCCAAAAATTGCTTTAAATAATGATAGTTCTTATACTTATATTTGTTCAAATAACACGGTGCATGGAACTCAATATAAGCAACTTCCTATTTCAAATTCTCCTTTGATTGTTGATGCTAGTTCGGACTTTTTTTCTAAGAAATTAGACTTTTCAAATATAGGTGTTTTATATGGTGGAGTTCAAAAAAATGCTGGTATAGCAGGATTTGCATGTTTAATTATTAGAAAAGACTTATTAGAACGCAGTAAAAATAAAACTATGCCTAAAATGTTTAATTACAACACTTATGCAGATAATAATTCTTTATTTAATACTCCGCCTACATTTGCTATTTATGTATATGCAAAAATTATGAAATGGATTAAAGCTAAAGGCGGACTTGATGCAATTAATCAAGAAAATGAAATAAAAGCTAAATATCTTTATGATATTATTGATAATAGTAATTTTTACAAAGCTTATGTAAATAATGATGATAGATCAGTTATGAATGTTTGCTTTACTACAGGAAATGATGAATTAGACTTAGAATTTTGGAGTAAAGCTGCTAAAGAACACAATATGCTAGGTTTAAAAGGTCATAAAAAACTTGGCGGATTAAGAGCTAGTATTTACAATAGCGCTAATTTAGAAAAAGTTAAAATTTTAGGCGAATATATGAAAGAATACGAAAGGGTTCGTGGATGAAAAAAGGCTTTTCATTAATTGAGCTTATATTTTCTATGGTTGTAATTGGAATTAGCTTAGCAGCTATTCCAAAAATAGTTAATGCTAGTTTAGAAGGCGATGAGGTAGGTTATAAACAAGAATATTTTTATGTGGTAAAAGAGCTTTATGGACTTATTAGAAATCTACCTTATGATAATTCTAATATAGCTTATGATGAATACAAAACTAATAGCTTATTATCTCAATATATATTAACTCCTGCTTTACAAGGTAAGATAACTTATAAAGTTGATGAGCTAAATCAAATTAATATTAATTCAAGATATTATGCTACTCCATATGCTAATCCATTAGTAAAAGCAGTTGCAAATATCAATAATATTTCTATAAATAATCAAAAAAATCTAAGCTTTTCTAATGTTTTAGGTCAAAATATAAATTATGTATATGGTCAGTATTTAATAGACGTTCATACAAAAAAAGGCGAACATTTAAGAGTAGATTCATCTTATAAATTTGGTTTTAAAACCCCTATTGATTGTGCTATATCAACAAATAGTATATGTGGAGATATAGGCGGGACTAGCACAATGTATGTAGGTAAAATGCAGATTTTAGATGGGACTGACAATCCTGTTGTATCATTTGATGTATTTTTTAATAAATTTGGAAGATTAGATAGTATTTATAGCCAATATGCAATGAAGACTAGTGATACCACTTGGGATAGCACTAATGAAGCAAAATTAAAAAATTATTTAAGTTTATAAGGAAGTAGATGAAAAAGGCTTTTACGATAATAGAATTAATTGTTGTTATTGTTATTTTAGGAATAATTGCAGGGCTTGGAATAGAGATTATTAAATTTTCTTACGATAACGAACAAAGAGTTAGAGCATTAAATGAACTTGAGCTTAAATCTCAAGCTACTATGGACTTTTTAACAACACACCTAAATAATGCCATTAAAAATAGCTTTAGACTTAAAAAAGCTGAAAATTCTGAATGTGTAAATTCTGTAACTGATTGTAAGTTTGTTTTTAATATTGAAGATGATTCTTTAAAGAAAGATTTTAAGATTTTTGAATGGGCTAGAATTGCTATTATTGATAAAAAGCATAATAAATGGGACGGGCTTAACGAAACTAAAAGCGTTATTGAAGCAGCTGTAAATGATAAAGCAAGTTGCTATGATGGAACAAATTATTTTAATTGTTTTTCTCATAAGCAAAAAGGTATTAATACTAAAATTATTAATTCGTATTCTTTAGGAGATAAGTTAGGCGTATATTTTTTAGGGGATAATATAGCAACTTCAACTTCTTTTATGGAAAAAGATTTGTATGATTTAGAAATAGCTGAAAGAAATGTTGGTAGTGGTAAGAAAGAAGATTATGCAAAAATTGAACTAAAACTAAGTGATAAGATTTTTACAATTAGTAATGTATATGTATTAGTTGATAAGATTGAAGGTATTAAGTTTGAAGATGGTGAATTAAAATATTATAGTTATGATTTTAAAGATAAAAAACCAAATTTCGCAACAAATACCATTGATAAAGTAACACTTGTAAATAATGTTAGTGATTTTATTATTAGCAATAATAACGGCGTTACTAAAATTAAATTATGCTTAGAAGTAAATGATTTGCCAGGTAGTTTTATTAATAAAAAAACTAGCCTTAAAGTTTGCAAAAGTGGGGTAATAATATGAAAAAATCAGGTTTTAGTATGATAACTGCTATTATATTTATTATTTTAGTAAGCGTTGTTGGAGTTTTAACCTTGCAATCATCAAAAAGCACCGTGTCATTTGCAGCTAGAGCTTATCTTAAAGAGCAGGTTGAACTTATAATGGACGGGGCTAGAGCAAAGGCATTAAGTAGATGGTTTGAATCAGGTGATCCTAGAGTTAATTCAGGTATTATGTCAAACGCAAAAGTAACTGAGAGTTACTATTATAATGATAAAAAATATTTAATCACAATAGAATATACAAAAGTTGATAGTTCTAAGGCGTTAAAATTTGATAAAAACACCGTTTTAGCAAGAATTAGTGTTGAGACAGGAGAAGCTTTATCAAAAGTAGCAAAAATTAGATTAGTAAGAGATTACACAATAGGAAATTAAAGGAAATATTATGCAAAAGCAAGTTTTATTAAGCTATGGTGGTGGCGGAGATGAGATGAATGAGTTTTTAAATAATTTTATTTTAAAACATATTCATGCTGATAATTCTCAAGGACTTAGCGAAGATGCTGCTGTGTGTGATGGTTTTTCTAAAATTGCTTTTTCAACTGATTCTTTTGTGCTTGACCCAATTTTTATTAATGGTGCAAATATAGGTAAAATCGCAGCTTGTGGTTCTATAAATGATGTTTTGATGATGGGAGCAAAGCCTAAATATCTTACTTTAGGTCTTATTTTAGAAGAAGGTTTTTTACTTGATGATTTAGCAAAAATATTAAATGATTTATCAAATACTGCAAAAGAATTTGAAGTAGGAATTAAGTGTGGGGATTTAAAGGTAGTTCCTAAAGGTAAGGCTGATAAGATATATATAAATACAACTTGTATAGGCGATGCAAATGGATTTATTAATAATAATAAAATTAGCACAAAAAATATAAAAGAAGGCGACGCTATTATAGTAAGTGGTGATTTAGGAAGGCATGGAGCTTGTGTAATGGCTGCTAGATTTGGTTTTAACTACGATATTATGAGTGATGCAAAATGTTTATATAGTGAAGTAAGAGATATTTTAAAATACGATATAAAATGCCTAAGAGACGCTACTCGTGGTGGTTTATCTAGCGTGTTAAATGAATTAGCAAAATCAAGTGGCTTGGAATTTATAATCAATGAAAGTGATATTAGTATAAGTGATGGGGTTTTAGGGCTTTGTGAATTATTAGGATTTGATGCTTTAGAATTAGCTAATGAAGGAACATTTGTTTGTATTTGTTCTAAAGAAGATGCACAAAATGTATTAAAAGAATTAAAAAAATACAATGATTTTGCAAATATAATAGGTGTAGTGCATAAGTCAAAAAGCCCATCAGTAAAGCTTAATAATAGCTATGGTGGAAGTAGGATTTTACAAATGCCAAAAGGCGAATTATTGCCAAGGATTTGCTAATGCATGAAATGGCAATTGTTAATAATCTTTTAGATGAGTGTGAAAGAATTAGAATAAATAATAAAGCTACAAAAATTACTAGAGTAAGAGTTAGTATAGGTAGGCTTAGTGGGGTTGAAGAGCATTATTTTAAAGAAGCTTTCAATGCTTTTACTAGCGATAATAATTCAAGTTATTACAATGCTAAATTAGAAGTAGTTTTAAAAGAACTTGAACTTTTTTGTAAAGATTGCAATTGTAGTTTTATTCAAAATAAAAATGAGTTTTGTTGTAAAAATTGCTCTAGTAATAATGTTGAGATTAAAAGTGGCGATGAATTATTATTAGAGCAAGTTGAATTAGAGTAATTTTAGTTATCAATTAGGTATTTATATACTATATCTTGGCGTTTTGAGATTTGGTTTATAAAATACTTAATTCTCTCATCGTTTGTTAGAATTTTATCATCTATTTCATCATAAAAATAATAAGGCAAGTCATTGCTTATATTTTCCATCATTTTAAATCTAGTGATTAAAATTCCAATATCTGATTGTTCTTTTAATTGAATTTTATTATATTTTGAATATAAATACTCATTTAATGATATGCATAAGTTATTCATTTCCAAAACTGCTTCTAGTAGTCTAATTTGTTCAATTTTATTATGTTTGTTTCTGCTTTCGTATAAAAGGTTTTTAAGGCTTTTAATATTTAATAAAATTTTATTTTCATAATTTAAATAATCTTCTTTTTTAATAACAGCACTTAAGAAGTTTTTAAGATTATTTATTGCGTCTTTTAAAGTAGGTTTTATATCATCTTCACTTTTGCTAGGCCAAAGATACGAAAAGGTATAAACTATAAAAAATGCTACAATAAAATCAATCAATCTATATACAAGTAATCTTTCATAATCAAGTCCTAAACTCGCAAATAAAATAGCAAGATTTAGCATAATAAAAATAGTTGCTATAAAATATGGAAAATGCTTAAAATATATACAAGCAAAATATGATAAAAATAGCACTACAAAAATTAATTTTGAATGTATTGAAAAAATAATTAAAAGTCCTAATGCAAAGCCTATGAGTGCTGCATAAATGGTTTCTTTATTATTAATTGTAGTTGAATTGATAGTTTCTTTAAACATTGTAAAAACACCCATCGCTATCCAAATTCCGTGGTCAATTTTGAAAAATAATGCTAAAAATAATGAAAACGAAGTTGCTAATGCAACTTTTATTGAGAATTTAAAATACTTATTATCAAAATGAAACTTTTCTAAAATAGTTTTAATTGTGATTTTTTTATCTTTTGGTTTTAATGTTAATTGTTTTGCTCCACCTTGCTTAAATAATTCAAGCTTGTAATAAAGAACTTCTACTAAGGTACATAATATTGGTAATGTATTTAATTGTTTTAATCTATCAAGACAAAATGATTTGAGATTGACTTTTTCATCTTTAAATATCTTTTTTAATTCTTCAAGATTAAAAATAATTTCATTTTGAATATTTTTTATGTGAGCGTTTTTTGAATTTTGTTTAAAAAATGTCCTTAACGAAAATAAAGCAAGTGCTATTTCTTCACACTTTAGTAAATAAAACATAGCCATTTCTTGATGTCTTATAAGGCTTGAGTCTTTTATATTTACTGATTTACTTTCAAAAAGTCTTTTAAATTCATTAATCCTTGTTACGAATAAATTTTGCCACATTTCATATTTGCTATTTGTCATATTTTCACTCATATAAATCAAATCATTTAAAAGCATTATAAAACTTCTTCTAGTAAATCCACCATAAGTATAAAATGCAAAAGTTCTAAAAATAGTTGCTACGCAAGAGCCAATTAATGTCGCATAAAATACTTCTAAAGAATCAAAATTATTTAGACTAGCACTAATTAACATAGCCATAACAAGTAAGGTTGCATATATGCCAACTTTTAGTGCGTCTTGTGAAATTGCACCTGCAAAAATAACAGCGAAAATCCAAATAAAACTAGGAATTGCCATAAAAAAATCAAGTTTGATTAAATAAGGAACTACTAGAGCAAAAAAACAACCAAAAAAAGTAAAAGCTAGCAAATATAATATTTTCTTAGTTCCTACCGAATTAAGATTGTTCATATAAAATATAAAAACACAAGATAAAACACTAAAAATAGTATAGTTTTCGTGAATTGTAAAATAGCTTATGATTAAGCAAATAGCAAGTCCAACGCAAGCTTTCATAGCGTATAGTAATGAAAAATTACTAGGGTCGTATTTATGAAAATACACTTTTAATTTTTGATACGAATTAATAAAATATTGTTTATTTAGTTCCATATTGCACTTCAAAATAATTTGTAATTTTATTTTTAAATTGTAAAGCTTCTATTTTTCTTTTAAGCTCTTTATTTTCTTCGCTTAATACTTCTCTTTTATCTTTTAATTGAGCATAAACTTTACTTGATTCATAGAGTTGAAGTCTAACCCAAACTAAGCTAATTGATATAATCATTATTATAAAAAATAATAATATTAGCCTTTTGTTAAAACCTAAAATAGAATAATCTTGGTATTTATTTATTAGTAATTCTTCTTTTTCTTCTGTACTTGTTCTTATGTTTTTCATTATTTTAAATAAAACGCTCTAAGTTTTGCACAACTTGACCTAGAATTATATTTTATTTCTTCTTTGCTAGGTTCAATTGGTTTTTTAGTAATAATTTTTCCTAAGGAATGGTTATTACCACATTCACATCTAATTGCAAATTCATCACAAATGCAATTATTTGCCCATTTTTTAAAAGTGTCTTTTACTATTTTATCTTCTAAAGAATGAAAAGTAATTATACAAATTAGACAATTTTTAAATTCTTTCAGTTGCTCTAAAAATCTTTTAAGCACTCCTAATTCATCATTTACTTCAATTCTAATTGCTTGAAATATTAAAGTTTTTAGGCTTACACTACGATTGTTTAACTTTGCATTTCCTATTATTTTACTAAGTTCTTTGCAAGAGTTAATAGGTCTATTTTTGATAATATTTGAAGCTATATCAGAAGCTAGTTTTTCTGGTAATTCTGCGTAATTTTTAAAAATTTCACTTAGTTGCTTGCTAGTATAGGTATTAATTAGAGTTTTTGCATCAAAATCTTTATTTTTATCCATTCTCATATCTAATTCATTAGAATCAAAAGAAAAACCCCTATCATCTTTATCTAATTGCAAACTAGATACTCCAATATCTGCTAATACACCTTTAATTTCATTTTTGTTATTAATGAAAGAAAATATATTTTCATAATTTGTTTTATAAATTTGAATATCTACATTAAATTCTTTTAATTTTTCTTTAGAATAATTGATGGCTTCTATATCTTGGTCGCACGCTATTAGATTTAGTTTATTATTATTTTTTAATATAGCACTAGCGTGTCCTGCATAGCCCAAAGTTGCGTCAAGATAATAACCATTATCTAAATCTTTAAATAATTTAACTACTTCATCTTTTAAAACGGGAATATGAATTTGCAAATGCTTACCTTGTAATTTAATATTGTATATATAATAAATAAAACTTTTTAACAAGGATATAATAATGTTTGCTGAAATCAAAAAATACGCAAAAATAATGTATGAAAAAGACTTTATATATGGACTTAATGGTTCTATATCTTCAAGATTTGAAGATAATGCGTTTTTAATAAACAAAAATACAATATTTAATGATGATAATTCATTCTTTATTAAATTATTATTAAATGAAAATTATAAGCAATATGATGCTTGTAAATATGTAAAATTACATTCAAAAATATATAATTCTTTTTCACAAGCTAAAGTGATAGCCGTAGTTTGCACTAAAGATATAATGAAAATATGCAATGGTTCAAGTTTGAAATATCAAAATCAAAATATTTTTATAGAAAATGAATTAATTTTGCAAGATATGAATGTTTTAATAGATAAATTAAGAAAAAATAAATCTAATTTTTTAATGATAAAGAATTTTGGATTATTGATTTTTGATAGAGATTTTAATGGTTTATTTTCTAAAATTTTTGATATAGATTTGCAGGCTAAAATTTCTTTATAAATTAAATCTTTGTTAATGCTTATAAGATAGGATTTTTCTTTAAAAACACTTGAAATTAGGATAAATAATGATTACTTGGATGCAGCGTCATAAAAAATATTTAGTTGTTACAATTTGGATTAGCGTTATAGCATTTGTTGGTGCAGGAACTGTTGGTTGGGGTAGTGTAGATTTAAATAGTTCAAGAAGCAAATATGTAGCAAAAGTAGGAAATTTAGGCGTAACACATAAAGAATTTAATGATAAATATAGCGAATTATTTTATATTCAAAATCAATTATCTAATGGTGAATTAACAGAAGAACAAGCGTTAAAATTAGGACTGGATAAACAAGCATTAGTGGAATTAATAAGAGAAAAATTATTATTAAATTATGCTTATGATTTGGGATTTTATGCTAGTGAAGAAGAAGTTGTAAAAACAATAGCTAGCTATGAGTTATTTAATAAAAGTGAAGAAGATAAAACATTTGATAAAAGTAAATATTTAACATATTTGAAAAATTTAAGAATGAGTGAAGCAGATTTTGCTAATCAAATTAAAAATAAATTAGAAATTTCTAAATTATTAAAATTACTAGCAGTTCCAGCAAATAAAGAAGAATTAGAAATCGCAAATGCTAGTTTAAATATGCAAGATGAGATAAATTTAAAAACTATAGATTTGTCTAAAGAAGAAGATAAAATCAAATTAAGCGAAGATGAATTAAAGTCTTATTGGCAAGAACATAAAGATGAATATAAAACTGAACTATCATATGATTATTCTGTATATACATTAAATCCTAATTTAGACAATTTAATTGAAAGTGATATGAAAGCTTATTGGGAAAATAATAAATTTAATTATAAAGATGAAGAAGGCAAAATTAAAGAATATGAACTAGCAATAAATGATGTTAAGATAGATTTTGCTTTAAGTTTGTTAGAAAAAGAAGCTAAACTTGATTACATTAAGTTAAAAAATAATGAAATTAAATTCCAATCAACTACAAATCAAAATGCTTATTCTGAATTAGTTTTACAAAATAAAGATTTAAAAGTAGGTGAAATGAGTAAGCCTTTTATTATGGATAATAAATATTACATAGTAAGACTTGATAAAATAAATCAGCCAACTGCTTTAGAATTTGAAAAAGCTAAAATGATGGTAGAAGAAGATTTAAGAGAATTAAAATTTAAAGAATTATTGTCAAATACAGGTGAAGAAGAATTAAAAAAAGATAAAATTAATGGCAAAAATATAGGTTTTATATCTAAAGTTTCTAAAAATAATACCGATTTAACGGATACAGAATTTTTTACATTTGTGAGCGAGTTATTTTTAAAAAATACTAAAAAATCTTATGTGCTTTTAAATGATAAAGTATTAGTATATGAAATACTTTCTCAAAAATTAGTTGATAATACAAGTGAAAAGAATAATACTGATTTAAGTAATGAGTTGAAAAATATTAATTTTACTCTTATGCTTGATGATTTAATAAAAGAATTAGATAAGCGTTATGAAATTAAAAATTATTATAAAGGTAGTGAATTTTGAATATTTTAGCTATTGATCTTGGTTCTAGTTTAATAAAAGTAGCTATTGTTAGTTTTGATGGGGAAGGTATCAAAGTAGTTAGTGTTGCTAATACACAAACTTACGGAATTAAATCTGGAAAAATTACAAGCATTAATGACGCAAGTAATTCCATTAAAAAAGCAGTAAATAAGGTTAAGGAAAATTTAAGTATTAATATAGATAAAATTGCTGTTTCTGTTAGTGGAGCTTATACAAATTCTGTAACTGGATATGCTGACATAAGGCTAGATGCTAATGGCTCGGCAATTACGATTAAGGATATAGAAAAAGCAATTAATGCTGCTAGAACATCTGCAGATATTCATAGCGATCAAATTCCAATTCATATACTGCCTTATAGATTTAGAGCGAATAATACTGATAATATTGAAGATCCACTTGGTATGATGGCTTCAAGCTTTAGGTTGGAAGCTAATATTATTACTATGAATAAAAATGATTATGAAAATATAAAGCAAATATTATCAAATGCTGATATAAAAAACTATGTTTTAGTATCTTCTATATATGCTAATTCAATTTATTGTTTAAATAACGATGAAAGAGAAAATGGTGTTGCTATCATTGATTGTGGTTCGCAAGTATGTGATATTGCAATATATGCTTATAATTCAATTATATGGATGTATTATTTTCCTTTTGGTTCTTGGCATATTACAAGCGATATTGCTAAATATCTTACCGCTAGCAATGAGGTTGCAGATAAGATTAAATTACAATTTTCTTTATTTAAAGATGAAGAAAATAGCACTCATGTAGAATATTACAAAACCGGTTCTCAAACTCTTGATAGAGTATCTGTTGAATCAGTTTCAAAGTGTGTAAATATGAGACTTACAGAAATGCTTGAATGTATATATGCTAGCATAGATGATAGTCCTTATGAGAAATTTTTCTCAAGAGTAGTTTTAACTGGAGGTTGTTTCAAAATAGACAATATGGCTGAAAGAGCAACTCCTAAATTTAACAATAAAGCCGTAAGAACCGTTATAGAAAAAAATAGCGTATTTTATGGAGATAATGAGATTTTTACTATGCCTGAATATACATGTTTATTAGGCCTATGTATGTATTCTTGTGGTTTTCATACTAAATATGAGCTTAATTCTAGTGGTGTTTTATTAACTAGACAAAAAACCACAGAATTAGAAAAAATCATAGATTTTTCGGTAGATAAAGAAATAGAAACTAAAAACAATACTTCTTATTACACAAATATAGATGTTAAGGAACAAAAATTGCTTAAGGTTGAAAAAAATGACAAAGATGAAGTATTAGAGTCATTAAAGATTAGTTCTAACGAAGAAAAATCTGAAGGCGTTTTTGCTAAATCTTGGAAGAAAGTTTGTGCTTATATAGAAAGGATATTTTAAGAAATGGATTTTGATATTTTAGGTGATAATATAGATTTTAAAGTAATGGAGAGTGAAATGGATTGCGGCGTTAAGATAAAAGTAATTGGTGTTGGTGGAGCAGGTGGAAATATGATAAATCATATTGTAGAAACTTGTGCTAGTTCTTTAAAAGTTGATATTTCTAATGTAGATATTATGATTGCAAATACTGATATTCAAGATATAAATAGGTCAAAAGCAAACATTAAAATACAATTAGGACCAAAGAAGACAAATGGTCGTGGAGCTGGTGCAAATCCTGAAATAGGTAGAATTTCAGCTGAAGAAGTTGAAGATGAAATTAAAGAACGCTTAGCAGGAACAGAATTATTATTTATCGCTGAAGGTCTAGGTGGTGGAACTGGCACTGGTGCAGGTCCAGTTATTGCTAAAATTGCAAAATCTTTAGGCATACTTGTTGTTTCTGTTGCTACATTCCCATTTAGTTATGAAAAAGCTAGAATTAAAGCTGCTGAAAAAGGATTAGAAGAGCTAAAAAAAGAAAGCGATTGCGTTATATTAATCCAAAATGATAAGTTAAAATTAGTAGTTCCAAAAACTTTAAATACTAGAGAAGCTAACAAATTTGCTAATGATGTTTTAGTAAATGCTGTAACCGGCATAATTAAAATGTTATTAATTGAAGCTGATACTAATATAGATTTTGCAGATGTTACTTCTGTTATGAGCCATCGTGGAACAGCACTTATGGGAATGGGAAGAGCTGAAGGTGAAAATGCTATTAAAGAAGCGTATGCAAATGCAATTGATTCTCCATTATTAGAAAATTATACAACTAATCTACAAGATGCTAAAGCTATGATAGTATTTTTTAGCTATGGTGAAAATATTCCTTTCTTCCAACTTGTTGAGACAATGGAAGAGATTTCAAATTCTAGTAACGAAGATTTAAATGTATTCTGCGGACATGTATTAGATACTAGCTTGCCAGCTGATGCTGTTGAAGTTACTATTATAGCTACAGGTTTTGATGAAACAAGAGCACAAAAAGCTAAAATTGAGCAAGAGCACAAAAAGCGTGAAGAAGAGTTAAGTTATAAAATAGTTCAACCTGAAATGCAAAAAGTAAGTGGCGGAACAATAAAAGTAGATTATAAAACTAGAGATTTTAACGAACCTGCATTCGTTAGAAATGGTCAAGATTAATATAAAAAATGTAGCTCAAAATATTGCTACAATTTTATTTATGGGGGACAAAATGTCTCCCAAATGTCCCCACAATATTTTTTGCATATATTTATTTAAAAAGATTTTAAAAGTATTTCAAAGCCGATTTAATGGGCTTTTATAAAGATTTTGTAAAGTATGTTGTAAAGGTTTTTTGAAAGTATTTTATAAAATGTAAAGCAAAAACTCTTATTTTATACACTTTGTAAAGCACTTACATTTTACAAAAATCAAGCTTAAATAACGAGCACATAAAGCTTTCAACTTATTTTATATCACTTACATTCTTTACATAAGTTTATATAATAAAAAATCTAGCAATGATTAAAAACCCATTGCTAGATTTTTTTTCTAAAAGCAAAATAAATTAAGATTAATTGTAAAAATGCTAAAAATAGTATTAATTTTATAGAATTTAAAAAGCCAATTTCGTAATTATTATTAAAAATTATAGATATTATCATCACAGCATAGCTTCCAAAACTTTGTTGAAAAGTATTTATATAATTATTTGCATTTGTTTTATCTTTAGAAATTTTTATAGAGTAAGAAATTAAAGCACTCATAGATAAGCCTTGTGCGAAAGCATAAATTAAATAACATATTGAAAGATTTAATAAGGTTTTTTCTTCAATATTTAATAATAAAATATTTGCAATTATTATGATAAAAATACCTAGCAAACTTAATTTAAAAGAGCCAAATTTATCGCTTAAATATCCGCTTATTGGAGATAAAATAGCAGCAATTAATGAGCCTAAAAGCATTACTTTACTAGCTTCAAAATTATCATAATTTTTATTCATAATTAAATAATTCGGTAGTATTAATGAGTAGCTTAAAGCAAAAAATTGCATTAAAAATACAATTAAAGTAGATGAGAAAAATTGCAAATTCTTAGCACTTGCAATAATTTTGCTTTTATTTAGCATAAAAATAATTAAAATACTAAAAAATAAAATATAAATATATTTAATACTTATAGCAACACTAATTACTAGCAATACAATTAATATATATTCTTTTAAGTCTAATTTATATTTTGTTCCAAGATTTGGAATATTTTTAATTCCTAAAACAAAGGCAAAAACCAAAAAAGGTATTAAAAATATAAAAATATCTTTAAACTTAAAATATTTCATAATAAATCCACCATAAATTGGCCCAAAACCAGGTGCAGTCGCTACTAAAAATATACAAAATCCCATCAAAAATCCGAAGTATTTTTCACTAGCTTTATAAATTATCATATTAAACATAAGTGGTAGAGCAATACCTGCAGCAATTCCTTGTAAAAATCTAGCAAAAACTAAAATATAAAACTCACCTGCACTTGAGCAAATTATTAGGCTTATTAAAAATAATAAATTAGTAAAAATAAAAAGTTTTTTAGTATTTATTTGATTTACTAAATATGAGCTTAGTGGCATTGTAAGTGTGATTGCTAGTAAAAACATAGAAGTAAGTAAAGAAGCTTTATTAATATCAATATTAAAAGTTTGTATTAAATAAGCAAAAGTAACATTTAAAGAAGTTTCAATTAATACGCTTAAAAATGATATTAAGCCTAAAGATATTAGGCTTAAAATTAGATTTTTATTCATTAAAATCAATTACATATCTAAAAGAATTTGAATTATTCAATAAATCATCATAAGCTTTATTAATTTCATCAGGTTTTATGATTTTAACCTCTGGATAAATTGAGTGTTTTAATGAAAATTCAAGCATTTCTTTAGTTTCTTTAATGCCACCTATTAATGAGCCATAAATTTTCTTATGACTTACTCTAATTAAGGCATTTAGATTAATTGATACTTGCTCGTTTATTGGTGGTAAGCCAACGATTGCCATTTCTCCGCCGTATTTTAAAGTTCTTGCATACGCTAAGACATCGTATTTACTTGGAATTGTGCTAATTATTACATCAAATTTTTTATCAACCTTATTAATATCATTATAATAATTACTTGCTCCAAGTTTAATGGCTGCTTCTTTTTTAGTATCGTTTCTAGCTATTACACTAACATTTGCACCCATTGCTTTTGCGTATTTAAAAGCCATTACACCCAAGCCTCCAAATCCTGCGATTGCTACATCCATACCTTTACTAACTTTAGAGAATTTAAGTGGAGAATAAGTAGTAATTCCAGCACAAAAAAGTGGAGCAATTAGTTTTAGTGGAGCATTATTAGGAACTTTAATTGCATAGTTTTTATGAACTTTTATATAATTTGAATATCCGCCTTTAGTAATTTCTGAATTATTAAAATAATCAACGCTATTATAAGTCCAAACAGCACCTTTTTGACAAAATTGCTCATTTGAGTTTAAACAAGCATCACATTCACCACAAGAATTAATCAAACAACCAATTCCTGCGTAATTTCCTATTTCAAATTCTTTTACATTTTTACCGATTTCAACTACTAAGCCAACTATTTCATGACCTGGAACTATAGGATATTTTGTAGCTTTCCATTCATTTTTAGCAGCGTGAATATCACTATGGCAAATCCCACAATACATAGTTTTAATCAATATCTCATCATCTCTTAAAGCACTTCTTTTAAAAGTAATTGGCTTAAAATTAGCACTTTCATCATAAGCTGCAAAGCCTTTAGTTATAATTTCACTCATATTTTTTCCTTATTTGCAAGTTAATTCTAAAGTAGCGTTTAATTTAAAATCACTATCTTTTTCTATTGGTGTATCATCGTATTTATAATCAGCACCTAATATTTGATTTTGTGCTAATTCATAATGTTTTATTGATTTTATTTCACAAATTTTATTTGTAAGATTAGAATATTTATCTTTTATACTTATAGCTTTTTTAAATATTTCATCATACAATTCTTGTTTTATTATGCTTATTTCTTCTTTACTAACTGATAGATTTAAGGCAGGAGAATTAATTGTAATATACTCATTATTAGCTAGTATGTTATCTATATCTTTTAATAAATTCTTATAGTTTTGATATTCCTCTTTTTTAAACTCGCATCTTAAAGCAGAATCAAATTTATAACCATTTGGAATATTCATTCCATCTTGATAGGCTATATTAGGTTGTAATATATAGCTTCCACCTTCACATAAATTACTTTCTTTTACTCTTTCTAATACCTTAGAGAATAACTCTTCTATTTCATTCTTTTCATTTTCATTTAGATTTTCTTTTATACTAAGTTGTTTTGTCATAGTAAATTTTGGATTTGAAATATAAGAATCATAATTTAATCTTTTTTCTACTTCTATTGTTTGCTCAATAACAATTTCATCTTTATTTATTAAATACTCATAAATTTTAGTAGATATTAATCCTAATATAAAGAATATAAATAAACTAAAGCATAAGCTAAAACCTTTTAAAAAATTTTTCATTCTATCTCCTTAAAAAATAAATTCCATAAGCATAGATTATGCCAAAAATAGCACCAAAAATATGAGCCTGCCAAGCAATATTTTGAAAAATCACAGCAGAAATTATACTAGTTACTACAATAGCTATTAAAAATCCATTTTGTCTTAAAATAATTGCAGCATAACCCATCAAAGCACTAATAGCTCCACTAGCTCCAAGTAAAATGAAATTATAATATCCCATATTTATCATTAAATAATAATACCCCAAAGATGAAATAATTGCACCTACAAAATACACAATTAGTAAGTGTTTGATATTTAAAAATCTAAGAATTTGAGATAGCATAAAAAGCATTACCATATTCATAAAAATATGCTCAAAATCTCCGTGCAAAAACGAGTAGGTAAAAAATGTATAAAAATCACTTCCATAATAAAGTGCAAAGTTATTTATAAATACAGATTTACCAAATAAAAATTCAAGTAAATAAATCAACACATTTAAAAAAATAATCGCATAAAAAACCATTTTAACCCTTTAATATTTTTAAAGTTATATAATAAATTATCATTTTATTAAAAAGGGTTAAAAATGCAAAAAAAAGTATATTTTTATGCGACCTGTCTAGCAAGTGCTGCTATGCAGAATACTATTTTAAACTCTATTAAGCTTTTAAGAAGTGCTGGAGTTGAAGTGATTTTTAAAAAAGATCAAACCTGTTGCGGTCAGCCAAGTTATAACACAGGATATTTTAAAGATACTAAAAAAGTAGCTTTATATAATGCCGAATTATTTAGTGAAGATTTGCCTGTAGTAATTCCTAGTGGAAGTTGCGGTGGTATGATGAGCCATGATTATGTTGAGCTTTTTAAAGATGACGCAAATTATGAAAAAATTAAAAAATTTAGCTCAAAAGTAATAGAGCTTAGTCAATATTTAGAACAAATCGGATTTAAGATAGAAGATAAAGGAGAGCCTATTAAGGTTACTTGGCATAGCAATTGCCACGCTTTAAGAGTGCAAAAAAGCATTGAAGCTTCTAAAAATTTATTAAGAAGTCTTAAAAATGTTGAATTAGTTGAGCTTAAATATGAAGAAGAATGTTGCGGATTTGGTGGGACTTTTAGTGTAAAAGAGCCTGAAATCTCAAACGCTATGGCAACTGCAAAAGTAAATGATATAGTTGAAAGTGGAGCAAAGGTTATAATTTCAGCTGATGGTGGGTGTTTATTAAACATTCGTGGAACTATTGCAAAAATGGGTCTTGATATCAAAACTTATCATTTATATGACTTTTTAGCTGCTAGAATGCAAGGAGAAAAGATATGAAAAATCATAGTGAATTAATTAAAACTAAATTAGCTGATAAACAAATGAGAGAAAATGTAAGCTCTGCAATGCACGCCTTACAAGATAGAAGAAAAAATCTAATAAATGCAAAATTTCAAGATTGGCAAGGGCTTAGAACAAAAGCACAAAAAGCTAAAAATAATGCTTTATATACCTTAAAAGATAGGGTATTAGAATTTGAAAAAAATGCTACAAAAAATGGAATGAAAGTGCATTTTGCAAATACTAAAGAAGATGCTTGTGAGATAATTTATGAGCTAATGATGGAAAAGAAAATCAGTAAAGTCTTAAAAGGCAAATCAATGGCTAGTGAAGAAATAGGCTTAAATCACTATTTAGAACACAAAGGCTTAAATGCAATTGAAACTGATTTAGGAGAGCTAATTTTACAATTAGGTAATGAAACTCCTGTTCATATAGTTGTTCCTGCAATTCATAAAAATCGTTATGAAATAGGAGAGTTATTTAGCGAAAAATTAGGCGTAGCTAAAGAAAGTGAGCCTGAAAAATTAAATGCAATTGCTAGAACTCATCTAAGAAATGAATTTGAAGGTTTAGAGATGGGAATTAGCGGGGTAAATTTTGCAATTTCAAGCGAAGGTGCTATTTGGCTGATTGAAAATGAAGGCAATGGTAGAATGTGCACAACTGCTCCAACTATTCATGTAGCAATTTGTGGAATTGAAAAAATAGTAGAGAGTTTTACTGATGCAGCTACAACTGATACATTATTAACTCCATCTGCTACAGGACAATTTATCCCTGCGTATAACAATATTATTACAGGCCCTAGAAAAGCTGATGAGCTAGATGGTCCTAAAGAAGTGCATATAATATTATTTAACAACCATAGAACAAATATTTTAAGTAACGAAGATTATTATGAAGCATTACGCTGCATTAGATGTGGTGCTTGTATGAACTTTTGTCCTGTGTATGATAAAATCGGCGGTCATAGTTATGATGCTGTTTATCCTGGTCCAATTGGAGAAGTTATATCTCCGCAATTATTCGGTATGAAAGAGCATGGAGATATTTTAAGCTTATGCTCTTTATGTGGTCGTTGCTCTGAAGTTTGCCCTGTAAAAATCCCACTTGATAGTATGATTAGAAAATTACGCCGTGATAAGATAGGTGAAGCTGGGGACAATGCTCCACTAGGTGCAAATGAATTAGAGCATAGTGCAATGGAAAGCTATGGATTTGCTAAGTTTGCTGATATTGCTACAAGTCCAAAAATGTGGAGAGTTGCTATTGGTAACGCAAGTAAGTTTAACTGGCTATTACAAAGTCTAGGAACAAGCCTACCTGTGCTTAAAAATTGGGCTACTTATAAAGACTTACCTGAACTTAAAGGAAATATTTATAAAGAATTAGAAAACTTAGAAGGAGTTTCTTATGAATAAGAGAATTGAAGAGATAAGCAATCGCTCAAGAAATCAGATTTTAAACGCAATTGAATGTGGTGTAAGACACGAGTTAAATGATAAAAGTATAGACCCAAGTGTGCATATAAAACAAAGCGATAATCCTTTAGAAGAAACTAAAACTAAAATGAGTGAAAACAAATTTGAAGTTCATGAAGTTAGTGGCTTAGACAATGTTTATGATGAAATAAACAAAATCACAAGCTCTTATGGATATTCATCTTTAATTTATCCAAAAAGCCTAAGTGCTGATGTAGAAAAAATAAATGCAAGTAAAAAAGTTTGTTTTGATAAAAGCGTAGAAGAATTAAGAAGTGAAGTTTTTCATAGTGATTTTTCAGTAATTGATGTAGAATTTGCTATTAGCTCACATGGGGTTGCTTGTGTAAAATCAAGTGCAAATCAACCAAGAATGCTAAGCCTTGCTCCAATGCTTTGCATTATGCTACTTGATAAAACAAAAATTGAGCCTTCACTTGCTAGTGGTCTTGCTAGAATAAAAGCTGAAAATGAGATTTTACCTACTAATATTTTATATATTGCAGGTCCTAGTAGAACATCTGATATTGAGCTTGTAACCGTTTTTGGAGTTCATGGAAGTCAAAAAGTTCATATAATATTTTACTAAAATTTACCCCTAATATTAGGGGTAAAATATTATTATTTTATATTCTAATCATTTTAAATTCTCATTTGTAATTTTTATATTTAAGCATTAATTTAAAGTATTTAATATTCTTCTAAATAAGGGGAAAATATGAATGAGAATTTAAAAATTAATTTAAAAGATAGTAAAAGAATTGTAATCAAAGTTGGCACATCAACTCTAACTTATGAGAATGGTAATTTAAACTTAGGATTAATTAATAAGTTAGCTTGGGTTTTAGCTGATTTGAAAAATCAAGGAAAAGAAGTTGTATTGGTTACTTCAGGTGCGATTGGGGTTGGTTCAAAAAAACTTGGCTTTAAGCAAAGACCTACAATTACTATGGAAAAACAAGCAGCAGCAGCAATAGGTCAAGCAGAGCTTATGCATATTTATCAAAACGCATTTGCTAATTTTAGTTCATTTGTAGCACAAGTTTTACTAACTAAAGATGATTTTGAAATAGAGCAAAGAAAACAAAATACTGAAAACACTTTAAATACTTTATTAAAATACGAAATTATCCCGATAATTAATGCTAATGATACTATTTCAACTTATGAGATTGAATTTAGTGATAATGATAGCCTTTCAGCTAGTGTTGCTTGTCTAATCAAGGCTGATTTGTTAATAATCTTAAGTGATATAGATGCATTTTATACAGCAAATCCTAAGAACAATCCTAATGCAAAAAGAATTTCTTATGTAGAAAAAATCACAGATGAGATTATGCAAATGGGCGGAGATAAAGGTAGTGAGTTTAGTATAGGTGGTATGAAGACAAAATTACAAGCTGCAAGTAATTGTGCTAAAAATGGTGTAAGAATGGCTATTTTAAATGGCTCTAATCCTATGAATATTAGCGAGTTAATTAGTGGTGCTGATATAGGAACTATTTTTGATAAGGAGTAAAAATGATTGATATTTTATGTAAGAATGCAAAAAATGCAAAGACTAAATTAGCTAAGCTTAATTCAGGTATTAAAAAAGAAGTTTTAAATTCTTGTGCTGATGAAATACTTGCAAATATTGATGGTTTATTAAAAGCAAACCTTAAAGATATTAATGATAATTCAAATCTAAAAAGTGCTTTTGTAGATAGATTAAGACTTAATGAAAATAGAATAAATAATATGATAAGCACTTTAAGAAATGTCGCTTTACTTGATGATGTAGTGGGTAGGGTAGTATTTGGAAAGACTTTAGAAAATGGTCTAAAAATGCAGCAAATTAAGGTGCCTTTAGGAGTGGTTGCTATTATTTTTGAATCTCGTCCTAATGTTTGCGTAGATGCTTTTGCACTATGTTTTAAGAGCTCTAATGTAGTGATTTTAAGGGGTGGAAAGGAAGCTTTAAATACTAATTTATTTTTAGTTTCAATTTTTCAAAAGGTATTAAAAAGATTTGATTTAGATGAGAATTTCGTTCAGATTGTAAGTGATACTAACAGGGATTTAGTAAAAGAGCTTTTAAGGGCGAATGATTATATAGATGTTGTAATTCCAAGGGGTAGTGCTAGTTTGATTAATGAAGTTAAAAATAATAGCCTAATTCCTTGCATACAAACAGGAGTAGGGAATTGTCATATTTATGTTGATTATAATGCGAAAATAGATGATGCTATAAATATTATAAATAATGCTAAAACGCAAAGACCAGGGGTATGTAATAGTGTAGAGACTTTACTCATTAATAAAAATATAGCTAGTGAAATTTTGCCTTTATTAGAAAGCAAAATGCCTAATGTAGAGCTTAGGGTTTGTGCTAAGTGTGAGAAATTTTTAAAAAATTATAAAAAGGCAAATGATAGTGATTGGGAAGAAGAATTTGAAGATTTAATACTAGCTATTAAAATAGTAGATGATATTAATGAAGCTATACTTCACATTCAAAAATACAGCACAAATCATTCAGAAGCGATAATTTCTCAAGATTATACTAATATTAATAAGTTCTTAGATGAGATTGATTCAGCAGTTTTATATGTAAATGCTAGCACTAGATTTAGCGATGGTGCGGAATTTGGCTATGCGGCTGAAATAGGAATAAGCACTCAAAAACTTCACGCAAGAGGTCCTATGGGATTAAATGAATTAACAACTACAAAATATCAAATCATAGGAAATGCTCATATTAGAAAATAAACTTAAAGCCTAATTTTTAGGCTTTAATATAAGCGTCATTTTAATACCATCTTCATTGCTATAATAATTTTTTAAGATTTTTTCTTCTTTAAATTGAAGTTTTTTATATAAATTAATAGCATTTATATTGCTTACTCTTACTTCTAAAAATATCTTTTCTTTATTTAATACTTTAGCATTATTAATTAGTTCTTCGCATAATTTTGTTCCTATTTTTAAACCCTTAAATTCATCTTTTATCGCTAAAGAATATATTCTAATACTATTTTTATAAGTAAGCTTCATAATATATCCAGCTACTTTTTTATCACATAAAAAAATAAATATATTTTCTTTTTTTATGTGATATAAGAAATTATTTTTACTTAACTTAAAACAATCATTTTTAAAACATTCTTCTTCAATTAGCAAAAGGTCTTTTAAATGAGTTTTAGTAGCTTTTATAATCATAGTTTTTGATATATTGTGTATTTTGGTATGATTTTTTCTGGACGATACGACATTTTAACTTTTTTTAGGTTTTCAAAGCCCATATCATCTCCCACATTTATGTATTTACAATCATATTTTTCTTTTAAAACTTTTGAAAATTCTCTAAAGATAAATTGAGCACAACCTAAAGTTTCAAAATCAGTTTTTTCAATCAATACACTTGCTGTATCGCTACATATTTTTTCACCTATTGTAAAGCCTTTTAATTCATCATCAATATAAATTACTAAGCCATCTAGTCCTAATGTCTCGTAATCTTGTAAGCATTTTTTAATCGCTAATCTTTCTTGATAAATTCCATCTAAAAACGCATCTACTTCTGCTTTTGGAACATATTTAATCCTATCGCTTACCCATTTATCAAAAAGCATTTTTATATCATCGCTATGTTTTTTACAATCTAATGTCTGTAAAAAATAATTTGGATATACTCTTTTAAATTTATTAATTTCGGTTCTTTTAGTGTGATAAGCATTACCCCTAAGCTCTATTAAATCATCGCTTACATATATATAATCTGCTAATTTTTTTTCTATTATATAATTATCTAGTGAGCTAAACATAACTTCACCTTCATTTGTATGGGTAATAAATCCTTCTAAGAAGTTATCACAAACATATTCAATTTTAGAGTAATATGTAGAAGTATTGTTTTCATTCATAATCTTAAAGCATTCTGGTATGCTATCATAACAATCTTGAGGTTTTCCTAGTGGTGGTAATAACATAGATAATTCTCCACCATTCATAACAAATAAGCAAAATGTATTATTGATTATTGAATAAAATCCACTAGCTTTAGAAAGCCAAATATAGTTCGCACAAAATGAATAATCACTGACATTAACATCAAAATCCTTTAAGTATTCTTGCATAATTGGTTTTGTTTTTAAGTCAAATGATTTTAGTGTATGTCCTTGTAGTTTTATCTCTGCCACTTTAATCCTTTTTTAAAAAAATGTCGCGATTATAGGTTATTAAAGTAACTTATTAGATATAATCAATTAGCTAAATTAATTATTTTCTAAGTGTTTTATAAATAGTTCAAATTAGAGAATTTGTTAATTTTTTACTTTTATATTTTTAGAAATATATGTAGATTTTGAATATGTTAAGTTTTTTATAAATTCTCTTGTTGTGATTTAATCATATAAGTATATTTTTAAATTCATAAAATTAACTTTTTAAACATTTATAAATATTTAATGAGTGTTTTGTTAATGGAGTTAGTTGATAAATAATTTTATATTTGTAATTTAATTTATCTTATTTTGAAAAATTTTGTTTTTAAATAAATATTTTAAAATAGGCTTTAAGTATGATTTATTTTAAGTCTATACCACGATTATTATAAATTGTAATTTATTTATGAGCTTGGCAAAATTGCAATAACTAAAATATTAGGCTATTTAAATACATATTTGTATTATTAATTATTTAAAAATAATGATTTTATTAATTATTTGAAAGTGTTTAATTATGAAATTTATTTTGAGTCTTTAATATATCATTGTCTAAAAGATATTCTAAAGCGTCTTTTGAATAATTTAAGAAGTTTTCTAATTCTTTTTTTTCATTTTCATTAAAATTATCAAGAACATAATTAATAACTTCATATTTTAAATCAGGTTTTCCAATTCCTAATCTAATTCTTTCATAATCATTACCTATAAAGTTATCTATGGATTTTAACCCATTATGACCACCAGAACTTCCACCTTTTTTAATTTTTAGCTTAGAAAAATTTATATCCATTTCATCGTGGCATACAATTATTCTTTCTGGTTTATAAAAATCTACGACTTTCTTTACACTTTCTCCTGAATTATTCATATAGGTTAGTGGTTTGAGTAGTAATATATTTTGTTTTTTATAAAGTTCTCCATTGCAGTTTAAACTTTGTTTAGTGTAAGAAGAATTAAGTAATTTATCAATTAACATAAAGCCTAGGTTGTGGCGAGTATTTGCATATTTCTCGCCAGGATTTCCTAAGCCTACTACTAAAATCATCTAGCTTTTTCAACTCCAACAACAGCTACACGACCAGCGTCAATAATTTTTACATTATCAGCAACTTTAATATCTCTTACTAATAAAGCATCACCAACATCTAAATCAGTTACATCTAATTCAAAGAAATTAGGTAAATTTTCTGCTTTACATTTTACTTTTAAGCGGCGTTTTGATTGAATTAATACACCTTTATTTTTAAGACCTTTTGCAGTTCCTACAACTTTTACTGGAACCATATAAAAGCTCTCAACACCTTTTAGTGCTATTTTTAAATCAACGTGCTTAATTTCGCTAGTTACTGGATGGTGTTGATAATCAACAATTACAACTTCATAAGTTTTACCATCAACACTAACAGGGAAAATTAATCCGTCTTTTTTACGAACTTCTTTAATAAATTCGTTTGTTTTAAATACCGCATGGATATTTTCAACGCCTTTGCCATAGATATTAGCAATTAGCATACCATCTTGTCTAGCAGCTTTAGCTGACTTTCTACCAATACTCTGTCTAATTTGTCCTTCTAACATAAAATGTCCTTTCAAAAAAAATAAGTGTGAATAATACTATAAAAAGTTTAATAAAAATATCATTCTTCTTGAGAAGCAAGTTTAAATTGAAAACCAGTGCTTACATTAGATGATGATTTTTTAGCTTCTCCAAATTTATAACCATCAATTAATACTTTCAAGTCATTTGCATTACTTGCTTTATCATACGCTTCTTCTTCTGTAATTCTTCCTGATTTATATAGCATTAGCAAATGTTGGTCAAAACTTTGCATTTTCATTGTGCCTTCTTTTAATACATCGCCTATTGAGTTTTCTCTACCTTCTAAAATAAGTCTTTTTATACGCTCATTTCCTCTTAAAACTTCAATAGCAGCTGTTCTTTTTCCATCTGTGGTTTTACATAATCTTTGAGAAATAACAGCCTTTAATACTCCAGAAAATGAACTTCTAATTCTGTTTTGCTCTTCTTTAGGGAACATTCCTAAAACCCTATTTAATGTTTCTTGTGCATTAATTGTGTGAAGTGTGCTTAAAACTAAGTGTCCTGTTTCTGCTGCGTGCATTGCTACTTCAATGGTTTCTAAATCTCTCATCTCACCTACTAGAATAATATCAGGGTCTTCCCTTAAAGCTGCTCTTAGTGCATCTTGAAAGCTTAAAGCATCTTGTCCTATAGCTCTTTGATTTACTATTGATTTTGCAGGTTTATATTTAAATTCAATTGGGTCTTCAATAGTGATAATATGTCTATGGTAGTTTTGATTAATATATTCAATGATTGAAGCAAGTGTAGTCGTTTTACCACTACCAGTTGGTCCTGTAACTAATATTAATCCTCTTGTTTCTGTTGTTGTTATATCTTTAATAACTTCTGGCAGTTTTAATGCTTCAAAACTTGGCATAGTATCAGGGATTGTTCTAAAAACAGCACTAGGTCCATTCATTGTAAAAAATAAATTCACACGAAAAGAGCCTTTGTATTTAAATTTATCTTTATTTTTAGGCTCATAAGAGAAGTCTATATTTTTATTATCTACAAATCTTGTAAAATCTCCCCTTGTTAGGGCTTTACATAAATCTAACATATCTTCTCTTGATATAATATCAGGTGCTATTTCGCTAATTTCTCCATTTACTCTACCTTTTGGATTTAGGTTTGAGCTAAGGTGTAAATCACTTCCACCAACTTCAATTAAGGTATTTAACCAACCATCTAAATTATCTCTTAATTCCCAACGAATATTTTCTAAATCTATTTCCATTAATAACCTTTAAAGACTTTCTAAAATATCTATATATGCTTTTTCAAATTGGATTAATCCATCTTCTAAAAGTTTTTTGCAAGCGGCATTATACTCAATTTCGTTTATAGTTGAGAATATAAAATCTTTTGAATTTGAAATTATTTCTTGATTTAAATTCTTTATAGTTTTACTAGGTTTATAGGCATTTATAGCATTAATTGGAGCTGTATTTATAGTGTTATTAAATTCTAGTTCTTTTAAATAATAATCTTTACTTAAATCATTACTTTTTGTTCCTGTACTTGCAAATAAAGCTCTTATATTTTCACTATCTACTTTAGATGCTGAATAAATTGCGTTTTGAATTCCTATTTGGTTTTTAACGCTAAATCTATTATTTAATAAGCTATCAACTCTGCTTACAAAAATACTAACTACACCTTTATTAATTATTCCATTAGGATTTTTTGCTTTATATTTTTTCATACCTTGTGCTATTGCATCATTACATTTTTTTGCTTGTTCGTAAGAAAAAATCAGTGTAGCATTTATGCTAATTCCATAACTTGCCAATGTATTCATAACTTCATATCCTGCATTAGTTGCCGGCACTTTTATCATTAAATTTGGCATATTTATTAAATTAGCAATCTTTAAACCTTCTGCAATACTAAGACCTGCATTATTGCTATTTAGTGGATTTATTTCAAAACTAATAAAACCATTATTGTTATCTTTTGCATATAAATGGCTCATTTTAATAGCTGCTTTTTTAATGTCTTCTAAGGCTAGAGTTAAAAATAATTCTTCTTTATTTTTTATATTTAATTGCTTAATTCTTTCTTTATAATATGCTGAAGTAGTAATTGCATTTTTAAATATACTAGGATTACTAGTAGCACCATTTATAGTGCCACTAGCTAGCATTTGTAAAAATTCATTATCTAAAAAACTATTTTCAATAAAATCACACCAAATGCTATATCCACTCATTAAAAATCCCTTTTCATTAAAGCTTCAACTTTTAATATAGTTAAAATACTATTTTCTTGCTTGCCAATTCCATCAATCATACCTTTTTCTTTAAGTAAAGTTTCAGGTGGTTGGTCAATATTGCTTTCTTTAATTTTGATAGCTTCTGTTAATTTATCAATAACAAAACCGATATTTCCTTCTTCACCTTTTAAAACTATATATCTTGTATGTTGAGTATGTTTTGAACTACCCAAGCCAAAACGCTTTGCAAGGTCAATTAATGGAATTACATTACCACGCATATTGAATACTCCTAATACATAATCAGGAACGCTAGGAACTCTAGTGTATTCAATAGGTTTTATGATTTCTTGTATGCTTAGAATTGGAATTGCATACTCTTCTTCATCAATCATAAATCCTACTAATTGTCTAATTTGTTCTTCTTTTACATCTCTACCAGAAGCACCTTTAACTTGTTCTTGTTGTCTATTTAAAACTTGATTTAATCTTTCCATTACATTATCCTAATTTTAAATTCTTTCTTACTACATTTTCTAAATATTCATAAGAATAAGGCTTTGTAATATACTCAGTCATTCCTACTTCTACGCCTCTTAGTCTATCACTCTTGCTAGTTCTACTTGTAACAGCAATTAGTGGTAGATTTCTATATTTTGCATATTTTCTAATTTCTGCTGCTAGTGTGTAACCATCCATTCTTGGCATTTCAATATCAATTAGCATTCCATCTATTGAATGCTCGCCGCTTTTTACTATATTTAAAGCTTCTACACCATTGCTTGCTTCAATTACTTTAATTCCAAGTGGTTCTAATGCTTTTTTCATAATTCCTCTATCAATTTGAGAATCATCAACAGCTAAAACTACATAATCACTTGGTTTTTCTTTTGAAACTTTAGCACCACTTTCGCTACTTGCTTTAATATCTACTTTAACATCTTTTGCCATATCCATCATTGCACCAACATCAACTATTAATGTAACATTACCATCTCCACGAATGGTTGAGCCTGCAATTCCTGTGATATTTTGTAAATAATATCCCATAGATTTAATTACAACTTCTTCTTGACCTATTAAAGTATCTACTATAATTCCAAGTTTAGAAGCTGCTGCACCGACAACAACTACATAAGCTTGTTCGCTATTTTCAAGTACTTGTTTTACTCCAAATAAATCACTAAGTCTTACAAGTGATAAAACTTCATCTCTAAGTCTTAAAACATTTTTACCTTCAATTGTATAAATATCATCAATAGCAACTCTTACCGTTTCAAGAACACTAGCAAGTGGAATTGCATAGAATTCTTCTTGAGTTTTTACAAGTAGTGATTGAATGATAGCTAGTGTTAATGGGATTTTTAGTTTTATAACCGTTCCTTTTCCTAATTCGCTATCTACTTCAATAATACCATTTAGCTTATCAATGTTTGTTTTAACAACATCCATTCCAACACCACGACCACTTACATTTGTTACTTGTTTAGCAGTTGAAAATCCTGGTTTAAATATAAGACCATAAGCTTCTTTATCGCTCATATTATCAGCTTCTCTTTCGCTAATAATTCCTTTTTCAATACCTTTAGTTTTTAATACTTCAGCATTAAGTCCTTTACCATCATCAGCTATTTCAATTACTATGTGATTTCCTTCATTGTATGCTTTTAGCTGAACCGTTCCTCTTTCTGGTTTGCCTGCTGCAATTCTATCTTCTGCTGATTCAACTCCGTGATCACAAGAATTTCTAATCATATGCATAATAGGATCGCCTATTTCTTCTACGATTGATTTATCAAGTTCTGTTTCTTCACCTTCAAGTTCAAGCTCAATTTGTTTTCCTAAATCACGGCTTAAATCTCTAACAACCCTTGGGAATTTGTTAAATACTTTTGCAATTGGTTGCATTCTTGTTTTCATTACAGCTAGTTGAATATCAGTTGTTACTACGCTTAATTGATTTACAACTTGATTTAATTCTTCTATGAATTTTTCGCCTTCATATCTTTCTTCAACATCATCATAGATTTTTAAAAGTCTATTTTTACCCAATACAAGTTCGCCTATTAAGTTCATTAGGTTATCAAGTCTTTTTACTTCAACCCTAATAGTTTGCTCCATATTTGATGAATTGCCTTTATCAGCAGCTACAGGTGCTTGTTTTGCATTTCTAGCTTCTTTTGTATCTTGTTTTTCACTAGCTCTTTCAGAGATTTTTTCTACTGGTTTTTCAACAGGTGTTTCAACTACTTTTTCAACTTTTTTAGTTTCTACCACTGCTTCTTGTTGTTTTTTCTCTTCTCTTCTTGCTTTATCTTCAGCTTTTCTTTGTTTTAATAATCTTTCAATTTCAGCTTCTACTTCATCAGCACTTAAAGAATTTACATCTACTTCTTCTTCATTACTATTTGAATCTTTTTCAATTAATTCTTCAATTTTCTCATCTAAACTTTTTGGCTCAGCTTTAACTTCGCTTAAAATTTTACCTTCGCTAATTGCAGTTAGACGGCTACAAATTGAGCTAATATCCATATTTATTGCTGTATCATTGCCATTATCTTTAATACAATGTAATAAGTCTTTCATCATATCAATTGATTCAAGCACAACATCCATAATATCAGGAGTTATTAGCAATTCTCCGTGACGAGCTTTGTTTAAAACATCTTCCATATGATGAGTTAGTTTTGTTAAAACATCAAAGTTTAAAAAGCTTGAACTTCCTTTAACAGTGTGAGCAACACGGAAAATGCGGTTTAGCAATTCTAAATCTTCAGGATTACTCTCAAGCTCAACTAAATCGTGATCTATTTGTTCAATTAATTCAAAAGCTTCTACTAAGAAGTCTTCTAATATCTCTTGCATATCTTCCATATCTACGCTCCTTACTTTTTAATATATGATTCAATTACTCTTGATACTTCTTTGTAAAATACATTAGCATCAAATTTGGTTAAAAAGGCATCTCCACCTACATCTTTACTCTTAAGAGTTGAAAATTCATTACTTAAAGATGAGTTGAAGATAATTGGAATACCTTTAAATCTAATATCTTCTCTAACTCTTGAAGCGAAGTGGAATCCGTCCATTTGTGGCATTTCAACATCACTAATAATAACTTTTACTTGATTAGCAATATCGCCTTTGTATGCTTCATAAAGTTCATTCATTTTATTAAGTCCATCTACACCATCTTTTGCTTCAATTACTTTAAAGCCCATTTTATCAAGTGCATCGCGAACTAATTTTCTAGCAGTTGAGCTATCATCTAATACAACAGCTGTTCCTGTCATTTTTTTGATTTCTTTTTCTTCTATATCAATTTTTGGAGAGTAAATTCCAAGCTCTTCAACAATTCTTTCAAGGTCTAAGATTAATAAAACTTCATCATTTTCAATCTTAGCAATTCCTGTTATTTGACTTTTATCAAATCCGCCTGTATTTGTTGAAAAATCAGAACCTCTAATATCACTTGCATTAATTCTTCTAATTCTTTTTGCTTCATGAACTATAAAACCTATCATAATATTTGAAAATTCAGCAATAATAATTCTAGGTTTTAATACCATATCTTTTGGCTCAATTATATTCATCCATTTAGCTAAATTTATTACAGGAATTACAACTCCTCTTAAATCAAATACTCCCTCAATATATTCAGGAACACCTGGTAATTCTGTAAGTGCAGGTATTTTTATGATTTCTTTAACTTTAGCAACATTAACTCCATAAATTCCTTCATAGACTTTATGTTGTCCTTGTTTATAGATACGAAAATCTACAAGTTCCATTTCATTAGAATCAGCCTTTAAGACTTTATCTTCTGCCATATTTACTCCTTTCTGGGTAAGTTATATTTTTTTATAAAGCCATATTCTAGTATAAAAAAACTTCGGTCATTTGCAAAAGCTTCTAAATTCTTATATTTTATATTTTCTAAGCAATACTCATCTCCTTGATGAAAGTGCCCTTCTATTATATAATCAATATTTACGCCTTTTTTTATAAAAAAACTTTTATATTTTTTAATTCTAAATTCCATTAATTTTTTAAAAAAATCTAATTTTTTATATAGCTTTTTTACCTTTTGTTGATTGCAAATCTTTTGATAAATTTTATCAAAACTTAAAATATTTAATAAATTTAATATAAAAATTACAAAGCTAAATCTTAAAAATCTTAAAGCTATTTGGGTGATGATTGGCAAGAATATATCTCCGTGAGATATAGCAAAAATCTTATCGTTATAAGTTGCTAAAATTGGTTGATTTTTAATGATTTTTACATTGTTAAAAAGCTTAGTTAAATTAAAATCATGATTTCCTTCAAAATAAATAATTTCTATTTTTAAAGCTAAATCATCTAATGCTTTTATAATATCTAAATTATCGTTTTTACAACTTGAAATTCCACCTATTAAAAGATTAAAAATATCTCCTAGAAGTATTACTTGTGGTGGATTAGTCTTTTTTAAAAAATCTATAAAATCTACAAAATCAAGCCTAGTGCTATCATAATGCACATCGGCTATAAAAATTGCTCCTTCTTTTAATACAAGCATTAAATATCAAGCTCTTTATAATAAATTTCAAGTATTTCATAACTAGCTTTACCTTTAGGTAATACTACATTAAACTCATCGCCTTCAACTTTACCTATCATAGCTTTTGCTATAGGTGAGTTTATACTGATATAGCCTTTATCTAAATCGCTTTCACTATTTCCTACTATGCTAAATGTTTTTTCTTCTTCTGTATTTAAATCCATTATCAAAACCGTGCTACCAAATCTTACTTTATCGTGATTAAATTCTGCTGGATTTACTATCTTAGCATTTGCTAAAATTTCGCTAAGTTCTGCGATTTTGCCTTCTAAAAAGCTTTGTTTTTCTCTTGCTGCGTGATATTCAGCATTTTCTTTTAAATCTCCGTGAGACCTTGCAATATCAATTTCTTTTACCACATTAGGACGCTCAACTACCTTTAAATGCTCTAATTCTTTAAATAATTTTTCATATCCTTTTTGTGTCATCATTTCCATATTATTACTCCTTGATTAATTTTGCTAAATTATTTGCTATTTCACCTTTAGTTAATTCTCTTAATTTTTTTGATTTTTCTAAAAATTCATCTTTATTCGCATTTTCAAATGCTTTTAATAACTCTGTCTTATCTAAATTTTGAATGAATTCTTTATGAAATTCGCCCAAATTAAGCTTATCAAAAATAATATTACAAAGTCCAATAAATTTGATTTTTACTAAAGTTTTTGCTATGAAATAATCAATCATTTTAGCCTTATAACATAAACAAAAAGCATTTCCGATTAGCCCTGCTTCAAGACTTGCAGTCCCGCTGCAAATATAAGCAAACTCGCATTCTTTTAAAGTAGCCTTAGTATCATATGAGATAGTAAAGCCGCTTAAATCTTCATATAAATCTAATCTATCTTTTAAAAAATTTGGCACACAAACTACGCATTCATAGTCTTTAAAATCTTGTTTTAAATTCCTAAAAATCGGCATTAAAGATTTGATTTCGCTTTTTCTTGAACCTGGTAAAAAGGCTATTAATTTTTTAGAATTTGAGTTTTCTTTAAAATAATCTTTCAATGCTTCATTACTTGGATTTCCAAAATAATGAGATTTTTTAAAATACTGATTTTCAAAAGGTAAAATCCCAACTAATTCATCACATAAACTCTCAACTACCTTAATCCTACCTTTTTTCCAAGCCCAAACTTGTGGCAAGATAAAATAAATAATTTTGCCTTTAAAACCTGCTTTTCTTAAGGCTTTTGCAAATGGTATATTAAAAGCAGGAGAATCAATTAATAAAATCTTTTCAATTTTGTCATTAAGTGCTATTTGAACCAAATCTTTTATAGCTTTTTTTGCTTTTAAAATAAGTGGCAAAATCTGCACAAAACCCATAGCATTAAATTCTGTAAAATCACAATAATTATTAGAATTTAAAATAGGAATTTCATTTTTTAAATTAATATCATAAATACCGTATAATTCTATATTATCTAATTTTTTTAATATATGTTTTAGATGAGAATTTGCAGAATTTTCTAAAGCTATGCTTAATAATTTCATATTTTTTCCTTTAATAAAAATTATTCTTTAAAGAGAATTTAAAGTATATTGATATTATTATAAAACATAATTTTAATATAAGGAGCCACTATGAAAATCAAATATAGTGCCATTTTACTTAGTGTTAATTTATTTGCAGGTGTTGTAAATCCTAATTTTGCTTATCAAGATTATTTAGATTTTGGAAATAATAAAGGCAAGTTTAAAGTAGGTAATAATATAGAAGTTACAGATATTTATGGAAAAACTATTGATTTTAAAGTTCCTATGCCAAGTTTTAATGCAGCAAATACTACAGGAGATTTGATGGGTGAGCTTACTAATATAGGTGGCTCTTTTGCAATCACTGCAGCTCATATGATTAGTCCTACATATAGAAATGATTTAATAAAAAAAGATAAAGAATATGAATTTGGCTTAGTAAAATCAAAAGTAGTAGCAAGTGATACAAATTTTAAAGATTATTTTAAATGGAATAACTCTTGTAGTGAATTAGTTCAAGTTGATGATTTAAAAGATTTTGCTGTAATTAAAATGAGTAAATTAAATATCAATGAAAGTGCAAAGCTAATTGATAAAGAATTTTATTTTAAAAACACAAATGTTAGTGAAAAATTAAAAAACGACCAAAATGTAATATATCAAGATAAGTATTTTGTCAAGAATAGCTCTAGTGAGTGGGATATTAAAGCTTATAAAGAATATATTAAAACAAGCGGTGAAAAAGATGATGATAATATAGGAAAAGGTGAAATTTTAAATAATCCAGAAAGATTTAGCGTATATGCAAGAACAGGTAGTGGAATTCAAAAAATTGGTAATATTAATACAAATATTTTTCCTAAAAAAGTAGCTGATCCTTCAGAATTTTTAACCGGTGGAATTTTATATGTAGATGAAGATAAAAGCAAAATAGAAACAGGATATTTACATTTAAGTGCAAAGGATTATTATAAAGATGTAAGGCTTGATTTTTCAAATACTTCAGCTCCAGGAGATAGTGGAAGTGCTATTTATGTATGGGATAATTTGAAAAAAGAATGGCTAGTAATTGGAGTAGTTAGTAGAAGCGATTGTGGTGATGATAATACAACTTGCTCTTATACAAAATATGCCCTTATAAATAGTTTTATAATTAATGATTTTAAGAATGATTTTACTGCTACTTTAAGTGGTAATTCTTATAATTCAAATGATATATATTCAAATATTAAAGATAAATATAATGAAAATAATAAAGATTTAGTATTTAGTAAAGCTGCAAGTATTGCTTTAAACAATAATGAAAATTTTGGCTCAAGTGTGTTTTATTTTAAAGATAATTCTACTTTAAATGGCGAAGAAGTTTTATTGGGCGGAGTTGTGATAGATGATGGTAAGACACTTAATTTTAATGCAAAAACAGCAGCTAATGATAATTTGCATAAAATGGGAAAAGGAACGCTAGAAATTAGCAAAGAAAGTGCAGGTGGATTAAGAAGTGGCGAAGGGCTAACGATTTTAAATACAAGCAATAAAGCGTTTAGTTCAATTTATCTTCTAAACAATGCAGGGCTAAAAATAACTAATGCAAATCAAATTAATAATGCTAATTTAGTTTTTAATGGTGGATATTTGGATTTAAATGGAGTTGATTTAAGTTTTGATAAAATTCAAGCAAATGATTTTAGAACTAAGATTATTAATTCAAATTCTAAAAAATCAACTCTAAGTATAAATAACACTAATGATATAGGTATTTATCACGGACAAATTAGCGATAATATTGATTTAAAACTGAATAATTCTAAGACTTTTGTATTTGATGGAGAAATAAAAGCTGATGAATTAAGTGTAAATGGTGGAACTACGATATTACAAGGTCATCCTTTAGAGCATTCTTATTTTCTAAATCAATCTTTAGCTAATTCTTTAGGTGTAAATACTGCTCCTAATACAAATACTCAAGATGAATACGAAAATAGAACAAGCAAAATAAATAATATAAATCTAAATAATTCAACCTTTAAAATATTAAAACATAGCAATTTAACATCAGGTAATATTACTTTAGATAAATCAAATCTTAGTATAGGAGAGAATTTGATTTATCTTGATAAATACGATGCAAATCATATAAATAGCTCTTTAGTATTTACTTCTTTTGCTAATGAATTTAATTCAATTGCAAAAGATATTGAAGTGACTGCAAATGTGAAATTAAAAAATAATTCAACTCTTAGCATTATGAATAATTCTAATTTTAGTGGTTCTATAATCACAGAAGATAATAATTCTACTTTAAAGCTAAATAATGCAAATATTGATGCAAATATAAATGTAGCTAATTTAAATGCTAGCAAGACTAATTTTATGTTTAGTTTAAACAATACTCTAACATCAAGTATAAGCACACTAGGTGGGCAAAATACTTTTATGATTAAACCTGATTTAGCTAATGCTAATAAGTTTTTATTAGCAAGTCTTGTAAATACTAATAATACTATTAATAATGATTATTTAAAAGCACTTGATTATAAAGAAAATATCAGTATTTATACACCTAATGTTGAGTTTGTTAATGAAAATGGCAAAGCTAATTGGTATTTAGTAAAGGTAAATAAAGAAGATATTGAAAATACAACTCCTATTGTGCCAGAAACAAAGCCAGAAACAAAGCCAGAAACAAAGCCAGAACCTAAACCTAACGATGATTTAAATAAGCCTAGTGTTAAAGATTATTTCTTCGTTCAAGAAAATAAAGAAGTTACACAAATGATTGATAGCTCGTTAAATCAAGTATTTTTTAGCTATGTATTAGAATGGAATAACTTGCAAAAAAGAATGGGAGAATTAAGAAATAACACAGATGCAAATGCTGGAATTTGGTTTAGAGCTTATACAGGTCAAAGCTCTTACGAACACGCAAACAAGACTAAGTTTTATGAAATGCAATTAGGTGCTGATAAATTAAATCAAGGCAATAATTATGTAAATTACACAGGGCTTATTTTTAATGCTAGTAAATATAGTTTAAGTGATAATTTAGATGGCAGTATAAAAGGTTATGGTTTTGGAGCATACTCTAGCACTATATATGATAATGGATTGTATTTTGATGTAATAGCAAAATATATAAATTATAAAAATGATTTTAATTTATATGTTAAAAATCAAAACGAAGTTACAAATTCTTTAAAACCAAATAATTCTTATACTTTTTTAGCTAGTGCTGAGATTGGATATAGAAAAGATTTTAATAATTTTTATTTAGAACCACAAATTGAATTAATAACAGGTTATGTAAGTAAGCAAGAATTAACAAGCAGTGATAAAAAATTATATTTACAATCAGATTCTTTTGTCCCACTTAATTTAAAAACAGCTATTTTTACAGGTTTTAATAAAAATGATTTATCACTTAGAGCAGGCGTTGGACTTGCTAGCGATTTGGTAAATAATTCTAAGAAAACTATAAAAGATTTAGATACTATAAGTATTAATAATGGTAAAAGAGATTCAAGAGTATTTGTTAATTTATCAAGCTCTTATAAGCTAAATAATCGTTCAAATATAGGCTTAGAATTTGAAAAAACATTCGGTGGTAATCTAAACATAGATTATAGCTTTAACCTAGTATATAGATATAACTTCTAATCTTCTTTCATCACAATAAGATAAAAATTATTGTGATGAATTATTTATAAATTTATTATTTTATAAATAAAATTTACTTTTGATTATATTTTTTATTTAATATATTTTTAATTTATAATTAAAGTTAATATCATAAAATCACTGATTAAATCTTAAAAAAGGACTTATTATGCGTATTTTGCTTTTATTGGTGTTTTTTTCAATTTCATTAGTTGCTAATGTTGGAAGTATTGTAAATTATGTAGGAGATGTTGAGGTTTTAAGAAATCAATCAACAATTAATGTAAATCATAAAAATTATGAGCTATTAGAAAACGATATTATTCTTACTAAAAATAATGCAAAAGTTCAAATAAAATTTATAGATAATACTACTCTTACTTTAGGTAAAAACTCAACTTTACAAATCAATAAATATTTAATTAATGGAGCAAATTCTAAAGTGAATTTGAAAGCTAAAAAAGGAAGCTACGATTTAGTAAGTGGAGAGATTTCTAAGCTAGCTAGACAAAACTTTACTTTCCAAGCAAATACAGCGACCATTGGCATTCGTGGAACTAGATTTAGTGGAGATGTTAATAATGGTTTTGTTGATTGTGTTTCAGGAGAAATTGAAGTTGGAGTAGGCGGTAAAAAATATAATTTAAAAAAAGGAGAGAGATTACACTATAAAAATTTAGGAATTATCAAATTAGAAAAATTAAAACCAAGTAGTTTTAATGTAATCAAATTATAAAAATAGGAGAAAATATGAACAAAATATCTTTAATTGTGTTTTTAGCAAGCTCACTTTTCGCAAATATTGGAAAAATAGTTACATTAAGAGGAGATGTTGTAATTTTAAGTGACAACAAAGAAAGAATTGCAAAAACAAATGATATTTTAGAAGAAAATGACAAAATAATCACAAAAAATAATGCAAAATTACAAATTAAATTCATAGATAATACAATAGTTACGCTAGGTAAAAATACAACTTTAAATATTAAAGATTATGTAATTGATGGTAAAAAATCAAAAGTAAGTCTTGAAGTAAATAACGGACATTTTAAAGTAATATCAGGAAATATTTCAAAAATAGCTAGAAAGAATTTTGAATTTCAAGCAAAAACAGCAACGATTGGAATTAGAGGAACCGTGTTTGTTGGAAGTCTTGGAAAGGTTGATAAAGTAGGTTGTTTAGAAGGTGCAATAGATGTTAAAGTAGGTAATAAAACTTCTTTAGTTCAAGCAGGAAATCAATTAAGATTTGATAATGATAAGGTTATTAAGATTGAAAAGATAGTGCCTAAGGAATTTGAAACTATTAATACAGGTAAAGAAAGTCAAGTAAATACTAAACAATCTTATAAAAATAGCGAAAGTTTTAATGAGTTTTTAAATTCTAAAGAAGAAATGATAAAAGCAAAACAAGAATATTATCAAAATAAAAATTATCAAGATTATAAAAATAATTATAAATACAATAATGAAAGAATAAGGGATTTAGATACTAATTCAATATCTAAAGATATTATTAAAATATGTAATGGCAATACTTATTGCATACAAAATAAAATAAATTATGCAAATAAGGGATATTTAAATGGTAAAGACTATCAAAACAATAGGCAAAGAAATTCTACTTACGGAGTTCAAAAATGATAAAAAAGATTATTTTATCATTTTTAATAAGCTCTCTTGCTTTTGCTAATTATATAGATGAGTTTAATAAGAAAAATTATAAAAAAGCTTTAGAATTAGCTAAAGCTCAATGTGAGATTGATTGTAGTGATGAAAAACTTAACCTAATTTTAGCAAAAAGTGCTGAAAAATTAAAAGATACAAAAGAAGCAATTGCAGCTTACGATAGGGTTTTAATTATTAATGAAAACAATATTGAAGCTAGATTTTCAATAGCTAATTTGTATTATGAAAATAATAATCCAGAGCTTATGAGAGATGAATTAAATTATATGCTAAATAATTTGGATTTAAGTTCTACTCAAAAAGTTAGAATTAATAATATGCTAAATAATTTAGATAATTTTACAAAAGAAGTTGCTAAGCCTTATTTTATAGGGCTTAATTTGGGTTTTGCTTATGATACAAACCCGCTTTATGGCAATGATAATTTCACTGATTTTGTTGGTGAGAAGATTAGAAATTTTAAAAATGAAAAAGCAAGTGGTTCTTTAAGTTTTAATTTTAATATAGATGGTGCTTATAATTTAGATTTAGGAAATAATTATTTTGCAGAGCTTTATGCGAGTTTAAATAATAAAAAATATTTAAAAAATAAAAGCGAAAATTACCCTGATTTAAATGTATTAACATTAGCAATTAATCCAAGCTATGTAAGGGATAATCACAAAATTACTCTAAATGCTAGTTATGATTTTGTATTACTTAGAAGAGCTGCGTTTTTGCATAGTTTAAATATTGGTATTAATTATGAAAATAATGTAAATGATAATTATTTATATTTAATTTCTTATGATTTATCTAAAGGAATATTTGCTGATAGTATGGATAAAGATTCTAATTTTATTCATCATTCTTTAGGTCTTAATAATGTTTTTGCATATAATGATAATATTTATTATTTTAATTTAAATTATGATTTAGAAAATGCAAAAGATAGTTTTAGTGCTAATTCTGATTTTAAAAATTATGGTATAAAAATCGGGGCTATTATTCCTATATTAAATAAAGTTAGTTTTAAGCCAAGTTTTGGTTATAATCATACAATTTATAAAAAGGTTGATTCATCTTATTATTCAAAAAGAAAAGATAATGAAATAGTTATTTCTAGTATTTTTGATTATAAATTAGATTATAATCAATCTTTGAGTTTCGCTTTGATTTATGATAAGCAAAATTCAAATCATAATTTTTATGATAGTTTAAATTATACAAGTATGATTAATTATAGATATGAGTTTTAAAAGGAAAATAGTATGAGAAATATTTTATTATTAAGCAGCGATAGATATAAAAACTTAGATTCTTTTGATTGGTGTGCTAGTATATTAAATGATTTTTTTGCTAAAACTAAACAAATAGCTCTAGTTCCTTATGCTCAAGTAATTGATGGATTTGATGAATACGAAAAAACTCTTAAAAATAAAATAAACTCAAAAATAGTTTCTATACACAATGACCCTATTAATATATTAAACGATAGCGATGGGATATTAGTAAGTGGCGGTAATTTATTTGTTCTTTTACATAGATTGCAAAAGCTAAATTTATTAGATATTTTAAAAGATAAAATAGAAAATTCTATAACCTATGCTGGTTGGGGTGCTGGGGCTAGTGTATTATCAGAAGATATTAAAACTTGTAATGATTTACCTATATTGTATCCTAGTAATTTGCAAGCTTTAGGTATTTTAAAATACCAAATAATCACTGAATATATCCCTCAAGATAGGGAATATTCAATGAAGCTTTATGAATATTTTAAGCTAAATCAAAATTCTTCTGTTTTTGCTCTGCCATATGGTTCTGCTCTTAAAATTCATAATGATAGTGCCTTAGTAATGGGTAATGAAGGGGTTTTAAAATTATCTGAATATTATGAGCAATACTTTAAAATTGGTGATTTTATCAAGCTTTAATACATATTTTTAATCAAAAGAATTTAAATTATGGATTAAATTTTTATCTAAAAAGGATTTTTATTATCCGATTTGCTATTTTTAACAACATTTATTAAAAAAAGTTTCGTAATATTTCATAAAGGAAAAAAATGATTAAAATTATGAAAACTAAGGCTATTTTAGACTTTAGCCAAGATGAATTTTTACAAACTAATAAAGCTTTAGTATTTGATGAAGAGATTATTAAAATATGTGATTTTAACAAGGCTTTAAGTGAATACAAAAACGCTCAAATAATTGATAAAAGCGAATATATTTTAAGCCCTGTATTGTGCAATTTGCATTCACATTTAGAGTTTTGTCTATCTAAGCTTTATTATGGAGATTTTGCAAAATGGCTTGAGAGCATTATCAAAAATCGTGAAGCGATAAATAAAGATTTATTAAGTAAAGAGATTAATAGACAAATTGAAATTCTAATGCAAAGCGGGGTAGGGTATCTAGGCGAAATTTCAAGTTTTGGAGCAAACCTAGAAATCTTATCAAATAGCAAGATAAAAAGCATTATTTTTCACGAGATTTTAGGTGCTAATGATGAAACTTTAAAAAACAATATTAAGAGTTTTGAAGAGAGATTTTCAAGATTTTCAAACCTTAATAATCATATATCATTGCATAGTCCTTACTCAATTTGCGATAAGACTTATGAATACGCACTTAATTTTGCTAAGAAAAATGATTTATTAATCAGCACACATTTTTTAGAAAGTGCTTATGAAAAGGAGTATTTGCAAGGCAAAAGTAATGCTTTAAGCAATTATTTAGCTAGATTTAATCCTAGTTTAATTACTAAGGATTTTTTAAGTGGATTTGATGATTTAAGAGCTATTTTTACTCATTGTAATTATGTTGATGATTTTAGTATTTTTAAATCTCATCATATAATCACGACTTGTCCTAAATCAAATAGATTTTTAGGCTCTCGTGCAATTAGGCTTAAAAATCTTTTAGCAAATGATTTAAATCTTAGCATAGGCACAGATGGGCTTAGCTCAAATAATAGTTTAAATATGTTTGATGAGCTAAGAGCTTTTATATTTACTCATAATGAATTTGAATTAAACGAATTAGCTTACATAATTTATAAGGCGGCTTGTTTTGATAATTCTCATTTATTTTTAAATGGCTTAAAGCCTTTAAGTAATGGTGCTAAGGCAGATTTTATCTTACTAGATGATTTTGGCTATGATAAGGATAATGTATTAGCTCAAATAATTTTAAGAACGAATAAAATAAAAAATATGTATTTAGATGGAAAGGAAATTATATGAATGTAGTTTTAGCAATGAGTGGTGGGGTTGATAGCTCTTATACAGCTCTTATGCTTAAAGAAAAAGGTTTTAATGTAAGTGGTGTTTATATGAAATTACACAATCGTTTAAACTATCACGAAAAAAATATAGAAAATGGACAAAGAGTGGCTGATTTTTTAGGAATTTCTTATGATATTATTGATTTTACCGATGAATTTAGCAAAGCAGTTTTTAATCCATTTATTAAGACTTATGAAGATGGATTTACTCCAAATCCTTGTGCTTTATGCAATCAAAAAATAAAACTAGGAGCATTATTAGACTATGCTAAAAGCAAAAATGCAAAGTTAGCTACAGGACATTACGCTCAAATAGAAAACAATATGCTTAAAAAAGCCGTAGATTTAAGCAAAGACCAAACATATTTTCTAGCAAATGTAAATAAAGAAAGCTTAAATGATGTGCTTTTTCCACTAGGGGATAAATTTAAAAAAGACATAAAAGAACAAGCACTAAAAATCCCTATGTTAAAATCAATCAGCGAACAAAAAGAAAGCTCTGAAATATGTTTTGTAACCACAAATTACACCGATATTCTAAAAGATTATGTAAAAGTTAATCAAAAAGGCTTAGTAAAAAATACTAAGGGCGAAGTTGTAGGAGAGCACGAAGGCTATATGCATTATACTATCGGTAAAAGGCGTGGTTTTAGTGTAAAAGGTGCATTAACTCCACATTATGTATTAGAAATTGATGCGAAAGAAAATGTAATAATAGTAGGTTCAAAAGAAGAATTATTTGTAAAAGAATTTCAATTAAAAAATGTAAATGCTTTTTGTGATTTTGATGAGATTGATTGCAAGGTAAAAATCAGATATAACACTAAAGAAGTGCCTTGTAAATTGCTAAAAAATGAAAAAAAGGTATTATTAGAAGAAAGCGTATATGCTTTAGCAAAAGGACAATTAGCAGTATTTTATCAAGGTGATTTAGTAGTAGCAAGTGGTTTTATAAATTAAGGATAATTAATGAAGAAGGAATTGGTTTTTAATAGAGAATTATCGTGGCTTAAGTTTAATTCAAGGGTGCTTGATCAGTGCAATAAAAAAATACCCTTATTAGAAAAATTAAGATTTATTAGTATATATTGCACGAATTTAGATGAGTTTTATATGATTAGAGTTGCTGGACTTAAGCAACTTTTTGCAGCAGGAGTAGTGCCACAAAATGAACTACCACCATTAGAGCAATTAAACGCTATTCGTGAATATTTACACGCAGAAAAAGACACTTTAGAACAAAATTATTTTTCTATAATGAGCGAATTAGCAAAAGTGGGTGTGGAGCTTAAAACTTATAATGATTTAACAAGAAATCAAAAAGGCAAAGCTAAAGAATATTTCTTTAGCACCATAATGCCAGTAATTGTTCCTATTGCAGTAGATTCAACGCACCCATTTCCACCACTTAATAACCTATCTTTCTCACTAGCTGTTAAGTTAAAAAGCGAAGATGAAAAGCACGATAAATTCGCTATGGTTAGAATTCCTAGAGTATTGCCTAGATTTTTTGAAGCTGATAGGGGGCTTTTCGTTCCTATTGAAAGCGTGGTAAAAGAGCATTTAGAAGATATTTTCCCAGGTTTTACTATGGTAGAAAGTGCAGCTTTTAGAGTAACTAGGAATGCTGATATTATAATTGAGGAAGAAGAAGCAGATGATTTTATGATGCTACTTGAGCAAGGCTTAAAACTTAGAAGAAAAGGTGCTTATGTTAGAATTCAAATTGAAAGCGGTGCTAGTGAAGAGATTAAAAACTTTTTAAGCATACATTTAAAAGTATTTAATAAAGATATTTACGAATACAAAACCCCATTAGCCCTATCATCAATGCTACAAATCGTAAATAATAAGCAATTAAGTCATTTATGCAATGCTTCTTATGTGCCTAAGATTTTGCCACCATTTGATGAGAATGTAAGTGTATTTGAAGTAATTGATAAGCAAGATATTTTATGTTATCAGCCTTATGAGAGTTTTGACCCAGTTGCAAGTTTTATCAAAGAAGCTAGTAAGGATTCAAAAGTAATATCAATTAGAATGACCCTATATCGCTTAGAAAAAAACTCGCAAATTATTAAGGCTTTAATGGACGCCGCTAATGATGGAAAGCAAGTTACGGTTATGGTTGAATTAAAGGCTCGTTTTGATGAAGAAAATAACCTTTATTGGGCAAAAGAATTAGAAAACGCAGGAGCTCATGTAGTATATGGAATAGCAGGGTTTAAAGTGCATGCAAAAATCACTCAAGTAATTCGCCAATTAGACGATGGCACGCTTAAATTCTACGCACATTTAGGCACGGGTAATTATAACGCAGCAACTGCTAAAGTATATACTGATATTAGCTTTTTTACATCTAATTTTGATATAGCAAATACTGATATTACAGCGTTTTTTAACATACTTACAGGCTATTGCAAAAATAAACGCTTAAAAACTCTATCAATGAGCCCGTTTCAGATAAAAGAGCAGATTTTAAAAATGATAAAAACTGAAAGCCTAGCAGGTAAAAAGGGTGAAATTATTATGAAGATGAACTCGCTTGTTGATGAAGACATTATAAAAGCACTTTATGAAGCGTCAAACAAAGGTGTAAGCATTGATTTAATAGTTCGTGGGATTTGTTGTCTTAAGCCAAATCTTAAAGGATTTAGCGAAAATATAAGAGTAAGAAGTATAGTTGGAAAATATCTTGAACACGCTAGGATTTTTTATTTTAAACACGCAACTCCACAATATTATATAAGCAGTGCTGATATGATGCCAAGAAATCTTGAGCGTAGGCTTGAACTAATGACACCTATATTAAATGAGAGTTTGCACGCTAAATTAGCAGAGATTTTAAGACTTCAATTAAGTGATAATCAATTAGCTTACACGCTTGATGAGAATGGAATTTATACCAAGATAGAAAAAGATGAAAAGGCTCTTGATTCTCAAGAAACTTTTGAAAACTATGTAAGTGGAATTTATAAAAGCTTTAAAAAAGGTCGTGATAAAGCAAAAGCCAATCAAATGGCACAAAAATTCTTTAGAGAGAATTAAATATTTTAGGAATTTAAATTCCTAAAATATATTTTTACTAAAATTTATAAAAATTAATTTTATTTTAAGTTTAAAATATTATTATTGACAGATTTTTTTGAACTTCACTTATACAATCCCCTTTATTTAAAATTGTTTTCTAATGGCGGTTAGGCCTTACTCTCGTGGGAGAAGGACAATGCGTGATTATTTAACAACTAAAAATCTTAGCAATGATGATTTTTATACGCTTATAAAAAAAGCTTTGTATTACAAACAACACGATGGCTTTTTTAAAAATTATGAAAATCAAATCATAGCTAATTTATTTTTTGAAGATTCTACAAGAACAAGGACAAGTTTTGAAGTTGCTGAGCTTAAGCTTGGCTTTAGAGTGCTTAATTTTTCTGCTAGTAGTTCAAGTGTAAATAAAGGCGAGAGTTTATATGATACTTGCAAGACTTTTGAAAGTCTTGGAACTAGCGTTTTAGTAATTAGACATAAACAAAATAATTATTTTGATGATTTAGTAGGACTGAATGCTAAAGTGGTTAATGCAGGTGATGGAAGTGGAGCACACCCATCTCAATGTTTGCTTGATTTAGTAACGATTTATGAGCATTTTAATACTTTTAATGGTTTAAAAATAGCAATAGTTGGAGATATAAAAAATTCTCGTGTAGCAAAATCAAATAAAGATGCGCTTGAAAGACTTGGAGCTAAAGTATTTTTAGCTGCACCTCCTATTTATCAAGATAATTCTTATAATGAATACTATAAATTAGATGAAATTATAGATGAGGTTGATGTTTGTATGCTTTTACGCATTCAACACGAAAGACACGATAAAAACGAATTAGATTTAGAAAAATATAGAAAATCTTTTGCACTTACAACTAATAATTATAAAAGATTAAAAAATGATGCAATCATAATGCACCCAGCCCCAATTAATCGTGGAGTAGAGATTGATAGTTGTTTGGTTGAATGTGAAAAATCAAAGATTTTTACCCAAATGAGTAATGGTGTATTTGCTAGAATGGCAATACTTGATTATGTGTATGAAAGGATTTAAAATGCTTCTTAAAAATTGTAATGCATTTATAGATAATAAATTTGTTAAAACTGATATTTTAATTGAAGGTAAAAAAATAGTAAAAATAGCTCCTAATATTGATTATAGTGGAGAAATAATTGATGTTAAAGGTAAGCTTGTTAGTGCGGGTTTTGTTGATATTCATCAGCATTTAAGAGAGCCAGGATATTCACACAAAGAGAGTATAAAAACAGGCTCAATGGCGAATGCAAAAGGTGGAATTACTACAGCTTGTGCTATGCCAAATCTAAAACCTGTGCCTGATACTTTAGAGAATTTAAAACTTGAATTAGATTTAATTCAAAAAGATTCTTGTATGAAAGTTCTTCCTTATGGAGCTATTACTATGGAAGAAAAAGGTCAAAGCTTAGTTAATTTTAGTCAATTAGCTCCTTTTGTTTTTGCGTTTAGCGATGATGGAAGAGGTGTTGCAAATGCAAAAATTATGAAAGATGCAATGAAAGAATGTGCGAAATTAAATAAATATGTAATTGCACATTGCGAAGATTTAGACCTAGTTGAAGGCGGTCATATGCACGATGGAGTTCAGTCTAAAAAATTAGGAATTAAAGGAATTTCAAGTTCAAGCGAGAGCGTGCAAGTTGCAAGAGATATGCTGCTTTGTAAAGAATGCAATTCAAATTATCATGTATGCCATATAAGTGCTAAAGAAAGTGTTGCGATGGTTGAGTTTGGCAAAAAACTTGGAGTAAATATAAGTTGTGAAGTAACTCCACATCATTTAATTTCTTGTGATGAAGATATTAAAGAAGATAATGGAATGTGGAAGATGAATCCACCTTTAAGAAGCAAAGCTGATAGAGATTATTTAATAAATGCTTTAAATGAAGGCATAATTGAAGTAATAGCAACAGACCATGCACCACATTCAAAAGACGAAAAGCAAGGTGGATTTAATAAGGCTTATTTTGGAATTATAGGAAGTGAGTTTGCGTTTTCATTGCTTTATACAAAATTAGTAAAAACTAATTTAGTAAAACTTGAGACAATTCTAAACGCTTTTAGCACTAATCCTAAAAAAATATTTAATTTAGAAAATGCAGGGGAGCTTAAAGTTGGTTCGATAGCTGATATTGTAGTAATTGATTTAGATAAAACTTGGGAATTAAAAGAAGATGAAATCGTTAGTTTAGGCAAGAATACGCCTTATTTAGGAAGTGTATTAAGCTCAAAAGTAGAGCTTACAATTTGTGATGGAAAAATTATTTTTAAAGGAGAATAAAATGCAAGATGTAAATAAAATTTTAGTTATAGGAAGTGGTCCTATTATAATTGGTCAAGCAGCAGAATTTGATTATGCAGGAACTCAAGCTTGTTTATCACTTAAAGAAGAAGGTAAATATGTAATATTAATCAATTCAAACCCAGCTACTATTATGACTGATAAAAATATTGCTGATGAGATTTATATAGAGCCAATTACTTTAGAATTTGTAACAAAGGTTATTAAAAAAACTCGCCCTGATGCAATCTTAGCTACCTTAGGCGGACAAGTTGCTTTAAATATGGCAATAGAATTAGATAAAGCAGGGATTTTAAAAGAATATAATATAAAAGTATTAGGTTCTAGCTTAGATACTATTAACAAGGCTGAAGATAGAGAATTATTTAGAGCATTAATGAATGAATTAAATGAACCTGTTCCACCAAGCGTTATTGTAAATAATACAAAGAGTGCAATTTCTTTTGCTAATGAATGTGGTTATCCTGTTGTTGTTCGTCCAGCATTTACTATGGGTGGAACTGGTGGCGGAATTTGTGAAAATGAAGCTGAACTTAAAAAAATAGCTAGCGAAGGCTTAATTTATTCTCCTACTAGACAATGTTTAATTGAAAAATCAATAGCAGGATTTATAGAACTTGAATATGAAGTTATAAGAGATAGAGCTGATAATGCTATATTAATTTGCGATATGGAAAATATTGACCCTGTTGGAATTCATACGGGTGATTCATTGGTTGTTGCACCAACTCAAACACTTGAGCCAAAAATCAAACAACAAATGATAGATGTTGCTATTAAATTAATAAGAGCATTAAAAATTGAAGGTGGTTGTAATGTTCAAATAGCTTTAAACCCAATTACAAAAGAATATTTTATTATTGAAGTAAATCCTAGAGTTTCACGCTCAAGTGCTTTAGCTAGTAAAGCAACTTCATTTCCTATAGCAAAAATCGCAGCAAAAATCGCAATAGGCAAAACTTTAGATGAGATTAAAAACGAAGCAAGTGGCTTAAGCTATCTTGAGTATAAACCAAATCTTGATTATATAGTTACTAAAGCTCCTAGATTTGCATTTGATAAGTTTAAAGATGCTAATCGTTATTTAGGCACTCAAATGAAAGCAACGGGTGAAGTAATGGGCTTAGGAACTAGCCTAGCTGAAAGTATTTTAAAAGCTATTAAATCACTTGAATATGGAATTTGTCATCTAGGTCTTAAAAACGGCGAAACATACACAGATGAAAAAATCAAAAAGCGTTTAATTAAAGCTGGAGATGAAAGAATATTTTTCATAGGAGAAGCTTTAAGGCGTGGAATTAGTGTTGATGAGATTATGAATCTTACTAAAATGCAAAGATTATTTATAGACACATTTAAGCAAATCATTGATACAGAACACGAATTAAAAGAGAAAAAATTTGATATTAAAGCACTTACAAAAGCTAAGCAAATAGGACTAGCTGATAAAATTATCGCACATCGTTGGGAATGCAAGCAAAAAGAAGTGTATGAACTAAGAGCTAAAAATAATATAAGACCTATTTATAAATGCGTTCAGCCGATGGATTATAAAAATCTAATTCCAAGTTTTTATTCAACTTATAATAAAGAATTTAAAGACACAAATGAAATTAGCAATAAGCAAAAAATCATAGTTTTAGGAAGTGGTCCTATTAGAATTGGTCAAGGAATTGAGTTTGATTATTCTAGCGTGCATGCTATTTGGGCTATTAAAGAAATGGGCTATGAAGCAATAATAATTAATAACAATCCTGAAACATTATCAACTGATTATAGCGTGGCTAATAAGCTTTATTTTGAGCCTTTAAGCAATGAAGAAGTTTTAGAAATTATTAATATTGAAAAACCTTTAGGAGTAATTGTTAGTTTTGGTGGTCAAACTGCTATTAATTTAGCTGAGTTTTTAGAAGCAAATGGAGTTAAGATTTTAGGCACAAGTTTAGATAGCATAAATACTGCTGAAGATAGAAAATTATTTGAAAAATTAATGAGTGATTTAGGCTTAAATCAACCTAAAGGAATTACCGCAATTAGTGTTGATGAAGCTATTAAAAATGCTAATTTAATAGGCTATCCTGTATTAGTTCGTCCATCGTTTGTTTTAGGTGGTAGAGCTATGCAAGTTGTATTTAACGATGAAGAACTTAAAAAATATATGCAAGAAGCAACAGAAGTAAGCCTTGATAAACCTATATTAATTGATAAATATTTATGCGGAAAAGAGCTTGAAGTAGATGCTATTTGTGATGGAGAAAATGTTTATATACCAAGTATTTTAGAGCATATTGAAAGAGCAGGTGTGCATAGTGGAGATAGCACAGCAATAACTCCAAGCGTTAGTATAAGTGATGAGGTAAAAGAAGAAATTATTAATTACACTAAAAAACTTGCACTTGCTTTAAAGATTAAAGGGCTTTTAAATATACAATTTGTATATTTTGAAAACAAGCTTTATGTATTAGAAGTAAATCCAAGAGCTTCAAGAACATTGCCGTTTTTAAGTAAAGTAATTAATAAAAACCTAGCAAATATAGCTTTAAAAGCTGCTTTAGGAATAAGCCTAAAAGAGCAAGGAATTACTAAAGAATTTGAAGAAATACAAGGAATGTATTATGTAAAAGTTCCTGTATTTAGCTTCTCAAAATTATCTTTAGTGGATACAGTTTTAGGGCCTGAGATGAAAAGCACTGGAGAAGTTATGGGAACTAGCACAAGTGCAAACAAAGCACTTTATAAAGGTCTTGTTGCAAGTGGCGTTAGAATAGAAGAATTTGGCGGAGTATTATTTAGTATTGATGATAAAAATAAGGCTGATTCACTTGAGCTTGCTCGTGGATTTATGAACTTAGGTTATAAAATCTTAGCTACTAAAAATACAGCAATTTATTTTAATAATCACGGAATTAATGCAATTAGTGTTAATAAATTAGGCGATGAAGATGACATAATTTCAAAAATTGTTAATGGAGAAATTACATTAGTAATTAATACCCCAAGAGATGCAAAAAATAGCCTTAGTGATGGATTTAAAATAAGACGCGCAGCAAGTGAGAGTAAGGTTGCAAGCTTTACAAATCTTGATATTGCAAAAGCTTATTTAAAGGCTTTAGAAGAAATATCATTAAGCGTGTATTCTTTATAATTTTTAAGAATTTAAACTCATTTTTTGAGTTTAAATTCCTTTTTAATTTTAGTATAAAATAAATATTTTTTAAACTCCTAATCAAGAATGATTATTGCTTAGTCTATGTATTAAATAAAAAAAGTTAAGATTTAAATAAAAATATTTTAAGGAAAACAATGTTATTTACAAGAGCTAGTGAATATGCTTTAATTAGTTTAATTTACATTGCAAAACATAAAAGTCCAATAGATGTAGATACTTTAGCAAGTGAATTAAATATACCAAGAAGCTTTTTAGCAAAAATATTACAAAATTTAGCAAGAGCGCATATTTTAAAATCTTATAAAGGTATTAATGGTGGTTTTATTCTGGCAAAAGAACCAAATTTAATAAATATAAAAGATGTCATAATATCTGCTGAAAAAAAAGAGCCTTTAGTTTTTGAATGCACAGGAGATGATAAGTGTCCTAGTAATAGGCACGATACTTGTAAAATATATCCTATAATTACCAACTTACAAGATAAAATAAATTCTTTTTTAACTGATATTACCTTAGAGCAGATTTTAAAATAATGGCAAAACAAAAAAATACTATGCTAAGCCTAGTAGCTCCTTATTTAGAGCCACTTGTAAAATTTAAAAGTCTTTCTATGGTAGGTTTAATAGTTGCTATTTTAGCAATTATTATCGTTCCTTTACCATCTGGAATACTTGATTTTTGCTTAGCACTTAGTATTGCTATATCGGTTTTGATGATTTTAATAGCTATGTATATTCCAAAACCGACTGATTTGACTACTTTTCCAACATTAATTTTAATAATTACTCTTTTTAGACTAAGCCTTAATATCGCAACCACTAGAATGATTTTAAGCAAAGGGCACGAAGGTCCTGCTGCGGTTAGTGATATAATTGCTAGTTTTGGAGAATTTGTTGTAGGCGGAAACTATGTAATAGGGGTTGTTGTATTTTGTATCTTAGTATTAATTAATTTTATGGTTGTTACAAAGGGTTCAACTCGTGTTAGTGAAGTTCAAGCTAGATTTACGCTAGATGCAATGCCAGGAAAACAAATGGCAATTGATGCTGATTTAAATGCAGGGCTTATTACTGAAGAGCAAGCTAGAGAAAGGCGTCAAGAAATAATAGGCGAAGCGAACTTTTATGGAGCTATGGATGGTTCTTCTAAATTTATTAAAGGTGATGCAGTTGCAGGTATAATCATCACTATTATTAATATAGTTGGCGGACTTTTAATAGGTATGTTTCAGCACGATTTAGAATTAAATGCTGCTGCTTCTAGTTATACTATTTTAACTATAGGAGATGGACTTGTATCTCAAATCCCAGGATTAATCACTTCAACAGCAACAGCTATAATTATTACTCGTGCAAGCAAAGAAGAAAAACCATTTGCTGAAAAATCTTTAGAGCAATTATTTGGAGATTATAAAACTTTATTTATAGTTGGGTTTATTTTGTTCGTATTTGCTTTAGTTCCTGGTCTTCCTACTATTTCACTAGGTTTTATGGCTTTTGTGTTTGGTGGGCTTGGCTTTTTACTTATGAAGACTAAAGATGAAGATTTATTAAGTCCTAAACCAAAGCAAAAAGGAGCAGCTCAACAACCAAATACAAGTGGAGCAACACCAGCTCAAAGTACAACACCACCTAGAAAAAGTGAAGCTGAAATTGCAGCAGAGCGTAAAAAGAAAAACGAAGAAAGCCTAAATCTTGAAATGCTTGAATTACAAATCGGATATTCTTTAGTAAAAGTTGCTGAAAGTGATTTAATAGATAGAATTCCAACAATGCGTCAAACAATAGCTAAAAATCTAGGTTTTTTAATGCAAGATATTAGAATAATTGATAATATTCAATTAGACCCTAATGAATATGATTTTAGAATTAAAGGAATTTCAATTGCAAAAAATATTATATATCCTGATAAATTTTTAGCAATTGATAATGGTTTTGATGAAACCGATGAAATAGAAGGAATAGAAGTAATAGAACCTGCTTTTGGTTCAAAAGCTATTTGGATTGACCCAAGTGAAAAAAATAAGGCTACAATGAGTGGTTATGTAGTAGTTCATCCTGGTGCAGTAATTAGCACACATTTAAGTGAGTTGGTTAAAGAACACGCAGCCGAACTTTTAACAAGGCAAGAAGTAAATTCTTTATTAGATAGATTAAAGCTTACTCAAAGTGTATTGGTTGAAGAAGTATTGAAAATCACTTCAATAGGTCTTATACAAAAGGTATTAAAAGAATTATTAAAAGAGCAAATTCCAATAAAAGATATGATAAGTATATTAGAAACAATATCTGATTTAGTGCCTTATACTCAAGATATTGATACAATAACAGATCATGTAAGAGCTAGTCTTAATAGAGTAATTACTAATATGTATTTAGATGATAATAACAAACTACAATTTTATGCACTATCAATGCAAGTAAATAGGCGTTTATTGGAAATGCTAGTAACTAATAAAAACGGCACAACAACCCTAGCAATAAATACAGAGCAAACCCACGCTTTATATACAGCAATTAGCGATAAAGTAAAAGAGCATTATAATATGCATTCAAATACTTTTATATTATTAGTAGAACCTAGTCTTAGAAGAAAGATAAAAGAGATTTGTGAAAGATTTGGATTAAAACAAGTTGTTGTTCTTGCTTATAGCGAGATTGCAAATAACGCTGATTTTGATAATATAGGTAATGTTGATGCAGCAATTTAGAAAGGAAAATAATGAAAATATATCACCTAAGCCACACTGATTTAGATGGATATGGTTGCCAATATGTGGTAGCTAATTATTTTAAGGATTGTGAATTTTATAATTCTAATTATGGCAAAGAAATTGAAGAAAAATTTGAAGAAATTATGATAAAAGTAGAAGCAAATCCTGATGAATTTGCTCTTATTTTAATAACTGATGTAAATCCTATTGAAAGTGTTTGCGAAGAATTTACTTCTAGGGTTGCAAGGCTAAATCACGCAAAATTATTATTGCTTGACCATCATCAAACAGGCAAAGCTTGTATGGAAAAATATCCTTGGTATTTTTTAGATAGTTCAAGGTGTGCTACTAAGATTACTTATGATTTTTTTAGTAAAATTTTTGGAGAAAATAAAGAGCTAAGCCTAATGGTAGATATTATAAATAGCATTGATATTTGGCTAAGTGATAGCAAATATTTTGAATTAGGCAAAATCTTAATGCAAATAATTGCTAGTAGTAAGGAGATAAATAGAACTATGTTTGCTAAGCAAAATCACGCTTATATGTTCTTTTTATTAAACAAAGCTAGAGAATATTTTCATCTTGAAAATCCAAATATTGCTTTAGAAGATGCAACTCATAGTATTAAAAAAGAGTTTTTTAAAAATGACAAAAACGATACTTTGTGTAATTTAATAAGCGATTATTTAGTAAGGATTTTAAGCGAAAATAAGCAAGATTATACGATTTATTATAAAGATAAAAAAGGCTTATTAGTCTATGATATAGGAAATGTTAGCGTTATAGGAAATGATTTTTTAGTCAAAAATCCTGAATATGATTTCTTTTTAGAAATTAATCCTGGCAAGAAAATCTCTCTTAGGGCTAATAATAAAATTGATGTTAGCTTATTTGCAAAAACGGCTTTTAATGGTGGTGGTCACGCAAATGCTAGTGGCGGGATATTTACAAGTTATAAAGATAGTAGTGTATATTCTAAGATTTACGAACAAACTAAAACTTATTTGGAGAAATTTAATGAAAAATGAAGAAATTGAAGATTTAATGTATGAGATTGCTTTAATGCATAAAGCTGCTTTGTATTATGCAGGAGTTAAGAAAAATTGCCTAGAAAAGGCTGCATTTACTTATCTTGAGCTAATTGATGAAGCTAAGAGTGAAGATGATTTTGAGCTTATTTTAGAAACTATGGCTTTATTAAAAGACAAACACCCTGAGTTTTTTAACTAAAATATAAATATAATTAGTCTAATTTAAATTCTTAGAATTTAAATTAGAAAGATATTTTATAAGCGTTCTAATTATTGAAATTAATTAAAACCTTACCGATTTTATTGTTATTTTTTACACTTTTTAAAGCTTGGTTTATATCATTTAGGTTAAAAATCTCACCGACTGATGGGCGGTATTTTATATTATCTAGCATAGAAGATATTTGATTAAGCTCTTCGCCGTTTTTATTAACAAACATAAAATGATACTCACAGCCTACTTTTTTAGCGGCATTGTTTAGCTTAAGTCCTGCAAAATAAAATAAAATCTGCTTTAGTTTTGAAAGCTTCAAGCTTTTAGCAAATTTCATATCAGGCATACCCTTTAAAGATACTAGCTTTCCGCCTTTATTTAGGATTTTAAACTGCTTAAAAGTTTCATTTCCACCAATGCAATCTATTACAAAATCTACTTTAATTTTTGTATAATCATCGCTTTTTGTAAAATACTCGCAAACACCTAATTCTAAGGCTTTTTGCTTAAAATTAGCATTTCCGCTAGCATATATTTTAAACTCTTTTGCAAGTGGCAAAGCAAGATTTTAAAAACTCCCACTAGCTCCAGAAATAAATATTGAGTTTTCATTTTTAGCATTCATTAATTTAATAGCTTGTAAAAATGTTAAAGAGGCTAGTGGCACGCAAGCTGCTTCATCATCTTTTAAATATTCAGGCACTTTTGCTATATACTTATGATTTATCGCTACATATTCAGCAAATGCTTTTTCACACATTGCATAAACTCTATCCCCAACTTTAAATTCTTTTACATTTTTACCTATGCTAGTTATAACTCCTACTAATTCATTGCCTAAAATTAGTGGTAATTTATAAGGAGTTATTATGTTTAGTGCGCCATCTTTTATAAGATTATCTAGTGGATTTACGGCTGCATAAGTTACTTTAATTAAAACTTCATCATCTGTTATTTTTGGAATATCAATTTCTTTTATTTCTAAATCACTTTTAAAATTATTTAAAACTGCTGCTTTCATAATTTTCCTTTAAATTTAATTATTTTTTTCTGCAATTATATATACATAATCATTAAAATCTCGCATTACAAATTCTTGAGTGTCATAGCCTTTAGATTTGCTAGAAACGAAAATTCTTTTTTAATCCTATTTATATCTTGTAGCATTATCTAGGCATTTTCGTTTGAAAAAAGGTTTTTAATCTCTTATTTTTGCTCTATGCAAAACCCAAGCTTTTCATAAAACAAAATTGATTTATTTACGCTCGTTACAAATAAAAATGTTTTTGTGTTTTTAATACACTTTTTATAAAGCTAATTTTATTTTTAACTAAGCTTAACAAACGAAATTCCGATTTCAAATTCTTTTTTAAGTAAATTTGTATATTTAAAAGAATTTATTTTTTGTATTTTTAACTATAAAATTTTAGTTTAAAACAACGCTAGATAATAAAAAATTTTCAAAAAAATAATATTAATTTTAATAATTAAAATTAATATTATAAAATTATATTTTATTTAAAACAAGGAAAAATATATGAAAAGAAGAAAATTTTTAGTTTCTAGTTTAGGTTTAGTTTTAGCTGTTTCATGCTCTGTTTTTGCAAATCAAACAAGCAAAAACATAAGAGCTTTTGCTATTACTAAGATATTTGGAGATGGTATTAAGCTTGTTGCTATTGCACTTGAGTGTGAAAAAATATTAACCTTAAAAGATATTAAAAAAGATGATTTTAGCGTTGAAAATAGAACCATTAGCGATGTTTTTATAAGCGATGAAATAGGATTAAAAAAGCAAGAAAAAGGAAAATTTATCATACTTTTATTATCTTTGGAAGATAAAAATCTATCTTTATCAAAAATGATACTTATGTCAAATTCTACAATAAAAGCAAATAAAACATCTAAAAAGCCTTGGGTTGCAGGAGATAAGCCAGCAAGTAATTTAGTTTTTGAAGAACCAAAAGCAAAAATAACATATCAAGGTATAAGTTATAGCACAGATAGTGTAAAAAACCTTGTTGCTGATGAATTTTTGCAACTTGTTTTTCAAGATAGAATTACAAATAAGACCTTGCGTTATAATTTGTATATTCCTAAAAATACTAAAGACAAAAAACTTCCTTTAGTGCTATTTATGCACGATGCTGGGACAACTAGTGAGTATCATAAAGCTACTTTATATCAAGGTTTAGGTGCTATTGTTTGGGCTAGCCCTAAAGAGCAAGAAAAACGACCTTGCTTTGTGTTGGCACCACAATATGATGAAATAATAGTAGATGATAATTCTAATGCTTCAAGTATGCTAGAAACAACAATTAATTTAATCAATGAACTAGTAAATAAATACAATATTGATACAAAAAGGATTTATGCCACAGGTCAATCTGGTGGTTGCATGATGAGTATTGCTATGAATATCAAATATCCAAATTTATTTGCCGCATCGTTTTTGGTAGCAGGTCAATGGGATTATAAACTAGTAAAACCATTAGCAAATAAAAAGCTTTTTATATTAGTATCAGCAGATGATTTAGGAGCATTTCCTGGGCAAAATTTAATAACAAAACAATTAGAAAAGGAAGGGGCTAAGATTAGCCGTGATATTTGGGACGGAAGATGGGGTGATAGCGAGTATCGTTTTGCATTTGATAAGATAATTTCTAATAATAATCCTATTAATTATGTAGTATTTAAAAAAGATAGCGTATTTTTAGAAGGAGATAGCAAGCAAGGAGCTAGCGGACATAGAAATACTTGGAGAATTGCATACTCAATAGAACCTATAAGAGAATGGATTTTTGAACAAATTAATGATTAATGCTAATTATACAATAAACTAATATTAATCAAGGTGCTTTCAATCAAAATCAATTTATTTAAAGGTTTTTGTAATAATTTTTACTTGAAATTAAAATCGGAATTTCGTATGTTTATAGTCAGGCTAAAACAAACGAAATTCCTATTTTAAATTCTTTGAAAATACACGAAATAAATTCCATAAAATTTCGCTTGTTTGGAGTGTGGAATTTATTTTCGTATTAAGCTTTTTTAGGCTTTTTCTTAGGATTTGGAAGTTCTTTATACATTGCTAAAACTATTGCGTTTAAAAGCTCGCTATCTTCTTTATCAAACAAAACCATTTTAGTTTTTGCCCCATCGTAAGGTAAAACTAGCGTTGGCTCTTTTATGTAGTTTAGCACTGATTTTGTGGGTTTTAAAAGTAATTGATTATCAAAAATCCCACCTATGATTTTATCTTTAAAATATAAAGTATATTCTCCAAACATATACTTATAAGTTATATTCGGCTCATTAAAAAACTCCAAAACATACTCCAAATACTCTTTACTACTAGCCATAAAATCTCCTTTAGAGTTTAATTAAAACCTTACCAGTTTTGTTGCTATTTTTCACGCTTTTTAGGGCTTTATTTATATCATTTAGGCTAAAAATCTCGCCAACTGATGGGTGGTAGTTGATTTCATCTAGCATAGATGATATTTGCCTAAGTTCTTCACCGTTTTTATTAACAAACATAAAATGATATTCGCAACCCACTTTTTTAGCAGCATTGTTTAGCTTAAACCCTGCAAAATAAAACAAAATCTGCTTTAGTTTTGAAAGCTTTAAGTCTTATCTAACTTTAAAAAATACTAGCAAACGCCTAATTCTAAAGCTTTTGTAAAATTGATAAAACTTATTTTGTGTTATTTAACTAGCATTTTATACTTAATAAGGACTTATTAAAAATCTATGTTTTAAATTCTTTTACTTTTATCTAAGTTAGTTATAAAATTAAAAGATTATTTAGTGGATAAAGTCTTATAGTTTATTTTATAAATTCTTTATCCACTAGAATTTAAATATCAATTTTTTAGCTAATTTTTGATAATTCCTTTATTTTCTCTATAGCTTCATTATTTAAACCAAATCTTCTTGAATACTTATTCACGCAAGAATCATCTAAAAATTCTAAAACTATTTCTTTTGCACTTACATTTTGACTTAAATTTTCTTTAATCAATCTTGTGATTTCTTGCAAAATCTCTGCACTGATATTTAATAAATCAATTTGTATGAATTCTCCTTCAAAGGCTTTTGGGTTTTGCGTGAATTCTTCTTTATTTTCTTTAGAATATTGCCTTCTTGGTTTTGCTATTCTTTTTTCAAATACCACATAACCTAATGAGTTTTTATTCTCACTTGGCTCTTTTATAAGCTCGTTAGTAATTAAGAAAAAATCATCAATAAATACCCCAACTCCATTCTCATCAGCTCTTAAACTAACTTCAAATCCATATAAATTCTCTTCTTTTTCTTTACTAAAAAACTCATTTTCTAGCTTTTTATACACTTCATCATTAAAGCATAAAATATCAAATTCTCCACCTTCATCAACCACTTTAAGCTTAGCAAAGGCTTTATTTTTTTTGCTTACTTTAAATTCTGCTTCAGTTACTATTCCTAAGCAAAAAGCATTGTAATCTCCATAATCAGCCTTGTTAAAATCGCTACTTTTTAAGTATTCAATATTTTGAGTTAGATGAGAAAATCTTTTAATATCGCCCTTAATTTTCTTACCACCCTTTTTGCTAAACACTTCATATCCAAGAGCATTTTTATCATCAGTATTTACACCTATTTCACTAGCATTTACTTCTATTAAGTTATTTAAAAATAAAGTATTTTTTGCATTATCTCTTTTAAGATTTAAAATAAATGCGTAAAGAGATTTTTTGGTTTTTACATCTTGAGCTGCTAGGTTCATTGCTTTATATTTTGATGCTAAAACATCTATTAAATCAGGATTAAAACATAAAATATTAAAATTTGAATAATAATCAAGCGCTTTAATATTTGCATAGCTTTTACCGCTTTTGCTTTGTTTAAAATCAACTTCTTCAATAATTCCTAAGCAAAATGCTTGATATTCCCCATCATCTAAATTCTCAAAATCACTACTTTTATAATGCTCAATTGATTTAATTTCTTTTTTAAACTCATCTAGCGGGTGTGAGCCAAGATATATTCCTAAATATTCTTTATCAAACTCGGCTAATTCTGCTACGCTAAATTCTTCTTGGTTTGTAATATCAATACTACTATGATATTCTGTTTCAAATTGAGAGAATAAACTCTCTTGCAATCTTTTATCATGCTCTTTCTTTGCTTTAAACTCATTAATAATATAATCAATTGCATTTAAAGCACTTTTTCTATTAATCCCAATACATTCAAAACAACCCGTCTTAGCTAAAGCTTCTAAGCCTTTTTTATTCATATAAGCAGCATCAGCCCTTGCAATAAAGTCTTTCATATCGCTAAATGGCTTATCTGCTCTAGCTTTTGCAAGTCCTTCAGCACTAGGAATTCCAAAGCTCTTAATTGAGCCAAGCCCATAGACAATAGCAGCTTTTCCATCTTTTATAGTAACGTTAAATTCCCTTGTGCCATCGTTTATATTAGGTGGTAAAAGCTCTATTCCTAATCTATCTAGCTCATCTTTATATTTTTCTATTTTTTCAACTTTTCCTTCTTCGCTAGTTAGTAATGCTGCCATAAATTCTGTTTCATAATATTTTTTAAGATAAGCAGTCTGAAAGGCTACTAGAGCATAGGCTGCTGAGTGAGATTTGTTAAAGCCGTATTCAGCAAATTTTAAGATAAGCTCCCATAAATCATCAGCCTTTTTCTCATCAAAGCCTTGTTTTATAGCACCTTCTAGGTATTCTCCTTTTAATTTCACCATTTCTTCAAGTTTTTTCTTACCCATAGCACGACGAACCAAATCAGCTCCACCTAAGCTAAATCCACCAATGGTTTGAACTACTTGCATAACTTGCTCTTGATATACAATAACTCCATAAGTTGGCTCTAAAATAGGCTTTAATTCAGGGAAAGCATATACAGCTGGTTTTCTTCCGTGCTTAATATCTATAAAATCATCAACCATTCCACTATCAAGTGGCCCTGGACGATAAAGTGCTAAAACAGCGATTAAGTCTTCAAAGCAAGTTGGCTTAAGCCTAGCATTTAAATCCTGCATTCCCGAGCTTTCTATTTGAAAAATCCCAAGAGTATTTCCTGTTTGAATTAAATCATAAACGCCTTTATCATTTACATCAATTTTGTTCCAGTCTATATCTATATTATGGCGTTTTTTAATGAGTTTTATAGCATTATCAATAACGGTTAAAGTTTTAAGTCCTAAGAAGTCAAACTTAATCAAATCAACATCTTCAAGATAATCTTTCATATATTGAGTTACTAATGCGTCTGATTTTGGTTGTTTAAACAATGGGGTTTTTTTCCATAATTCTTCGTTTGAAATTACCACTCCAGCAGCGTGCATTCCTGCGTTTCTATTAAGTCCTTCAAGTGCTAATGAATACTCCCAAACTCTAGTTCCGATTTTGCTTTTGCCCCTTACATCATCAGGGTGGCAAACTATATTTTTATACTCTGCACGATTGTCTAAATCTTCAATGAAAGCCTTAATATCAGGGTTTTTTTCGTAAGCATCTTTTAGAGTGATTTTTAGCTCATCAGGGACTAATTTTGCTAAAGTATCAGCATCTTTTATGCGTAAATCACAAACCCTTGCAACATCACGAATAACACCTTTTGCAAGTAATTTGCCAAAGGTAATTACTTGAGCTACGTTATAGCGACCATATTTTTTTACAACATAATCAATTACTTCTTCACGCCTATTTTGACAAAAATCCACATCAATATCAGGCATAGATACACGATCAGGATTTAAAAAACGCTCAAAAAGTAGATTATAAGGAAGTGGGTCTAAATCAGTTATTTCTAAACAAAACGATACCAATGAACCTGCAGCAGAGCCCCTACCAGGTCCAACAGGAATACCCATATCCTTAGCAGCTTTTATAAAATCATGAACGATTAGCATATAACCACTAAAACGCATATTTTTAATAATATTTATTTCAGTTCTTAAACGCTCTTTATAGGTTTCGTGTTTGCTCTCATCAATATATACTAAACGCTTATTAAGTCCATCCCAGCAAAGCCTTTCAAACAATACATCATCATTGCTAAAGCTAAACATATCTTGACTAGGCAATTCTAAGCCGATTTTTTCAGCGTATTCAAGAGCGAATTTAAAATTTGGTGGAGTTGGCTTCTCTACTGTTAATTTTAATTCTTCACATTTATCAACTATTTCTTGAGTATTTTGCACAACTTCAGGCACGTCAAGAAATAATTCGTGCATTTCTTCAGCGCTTTTTACATAGATTTCACTCATTGTGTGTCTTAAGCCATTATCTTTTTTAGCTTCATCACTTTCAGGATCAACTCCTACAATATCTCCTGTGCTAATTGCCATAAAGATATTTTGAGCTTGAGCTCTATCTTTATAAGTATAATGTGAATCGTTTGTAGCTATTACTTTTATGCCTAATTCTCTTCCTAATTTAAGTATATTTGTATCTATATTTAATTGAGAATTTATACCCATTCTCATAATTTCAAGATAAAAATCATCTCCAAAAACTTCTTTATACCAAAGTGCGGCTGCTTTTGCACCTTCATAGCCTTTAGCACCCATATCAGCATTTGTTTTTCCATTGCGACGAACTTCTTTATCATTTAAATGCCAATTAATCTCACCTGCAAGACAAGCAGAGCTACAAATTATACCTTCGCTATATTCTTTTAATAATTTTTTATTAATTCTAGGGCGATAATAAAAACCATCTATATGAGCTCTTGAAGTAAGATACATAAGGTTTTCATAGCCTTTTTGATTTTTAGCAAATAAACATATATGCCAACGGCGATTGGTTGCAGTGCTGCTTAAATCATCATCATCGTGCAAATAGCCTTCAAATCCAATAATAGGCTTAATTCCGTGCTTTTTCATACTTTTATAAAAATGAATTGCTCCAAACATAACCCCGTGATCAGTTATTGCACAAGATTTAAAATTTAACTCTTTTAATCTTTTTGCTAATTCATCAATTTTATTTGCGCCATCTAAAAGCGAATATTCTGTATGTAAATGTAAATGTGTAAAATCCATAATTTATCCTTTAGGGCTATTTTAGTCGTTTTATCTAAAGACTTTTTAAACACAAAATCTATTTTAAATTCTTAATATTTTTTATGGAATTTAAAATAGAAAATTGATTTTAATTAAATGAGTTTTTTAAAATATCTAGCATTTTTTTATGATAGGCATTAATTTCTTCTAAATCCCAGCTATTTTTAGAATAGACTTCTAATAATTTTAGACTAATTATTATTTTTTCATTTATGAAATTTTGAAAAATATTTTTCTTTTTATTAAAATCTTTATCGCTAAATTGTGAGTTTTCACTATCACTTATTAGGGCTAAATTGCCTAAGTCATCAATTTTGCTTTTGCTTTGTGGGTAAATATGCTCAACTGAATTAATATCTCTAAAGCGATAATTTGTAATGTAATTTTTATAGTTGTTTTTAAAATCAACATCTTGCATTAGATAGTATTCATAGCGTTGTAACCAATAAACAATATTTGGATGATTATAATTTAAATCATTAAGATTGTCGTTTTTTGCTAGATTATCATCTAGGTTTTTTAGCTCTTTAAATAAATCTTTATCACTTTTACAAGTTAGTAAAGTTTCTAAATATTCACTAGGATTTCTAGCTACTCTTAAATAATTTAAAAACAATTCAAGCTTAGCATCCTTTAAATCTCCTAAAAGCTTATAATCTTCGTGAGTTTTTCTAACACTTCTTCTATCAAAAATAATTCTATATTCTTTTAAAGCATTTATTATTTTTATAGCATTTTCTTTAGAATGTTCTAATTTATTCCAAGTATTTTCTAAGAATTTGTTTTTGTTAATTTCTATATTATTTGGAAATAAAATCTTAAAAACATATAAAACAAAAGTAGGGTAATCAATAAGGCTTTCGTATATTTTTATATTATTTTCAGAATTTTTGGTATTTAAAATATCATCTATACTAAGAGCTTTGTATTCTGTATTAAAATCAGCTATTTTATCCATTTGCATACATTCATTTAAAATATTTGAATAATAAAAATATTTATCATCATCTTTTACAAGCTTAAGTAAAAATGATTTTAAAATATCGCTTTCATCAAGGGCTTGAGAGTTGCTATTCATATTTATAAAATAATTGCCACAATTAATACCATCTAAAATCACAAGATTTATTCTGATATTTTTAAAAAGGTTTTCGTTTAATTTTGACTTATCATTGTCTTTAAAATACTCTTCAAAAGTATTAAAAGCATTGTCTATATTCTCTCCTAAATTATGAAAATCATAATCCCAAATAGCATCTGTTATATCTTCTCTTAAAGGCATTTTAAATCTACATTCATTTTCTAAATACGCAAAATTAAAAGCATTTGCAAATTCTCTTTCAGCTTTTTGCATTTTGTTATTTTCATAGCACATATAAGCACATAAGAAAAATATCGTGCTAAGTCTTTGTTGTCCATCAATTATCACTAATTCATTATCTTTAAGGCTTGCTGTAATCGTGCCTATGAAATATTCTTCGTTTGCACTTAAAATATCATCTAAAAGCGTTTTAATTTGCTCTTTATCCCATTCATATAACCTTTGATAAATAGGTATTACAATGCTTTTATCAATTTCATTTAGGCTTATTATCTTACTTTGCATCACTTACTCCTAAAATATTGTATTTTTTAAACTCATCTTCTAAAAATTTAAGCCTTTGAAATGAACTAATTTGATATTCTTCTAAGCTTATTAAATTATCCAATCTTCTTATAAAATCATTTTCACAATTTGAGTTTATGACCATTTTATTAATTCTTCTAAGGTCTGCAACAAGCGAAATATAATCAGTTCTTCCGCCTATAATAACCTTATAATACATTATCCTTACAATCATTCTTACCACCCTATCAAAATCTCCATCAAGAAATTTATCAAGATATACAATAAGTGCAAATTGTGTGTATATATAAGAATAATCATAATATTTGCTTTTTGGATAATTGCTTTTAACAAGTTTATTTAAAAAGCTACTTTTAGCTATCACATCTTTATTTTCATAATGTTTTTTAACCCAAGAAAAAAAGCTAATTCCATTAGCAAAACTTGCATTTATATTGTTTAGATTAGCTCCTGTGCTAAAAGGTGTAATTTTGCAATATTCATCAATAATATCAATAGCCCAAGAATAATAATAAAAATCAAATTTATGCTCATCATCAAATTTTCTAATCATTGCTAAATTTTCTAAGAAAAATTGAAAATAGTTTTTAACCACTTCGTTACTTTCATATATTTTATTACTTTTACCATCTTCAATAAATTCATTATATTTTTTCACATAGTAATTTATCAAATCACTTTGAGAATTTATAACCCAAAAAGCCTTGATTAGGTCGTAATTTTCTAGCTTTTTGCCCTTAGTGTTGATATTATCAAAAAACAAAAACTCATTTTTAGCATCATTCGTGCTAATATAAATAAAATTAATCTTTTCTAACTTTTCGTAAAAATTTGTTTTATTTTTTAGATATTCTTTTAAAAAATCGTAATTTTTCTTTATATTTATATGCGATATTTGATGATAATATTTAGCGTTTTTTAAAAAACTCTCATTATCTTTACCTAAAGCTATCAAAATAAGCTTTATAGTGGTTAGTCTTTGTTGTCCGTCTATTATTTCATAAATTGGTTTATTATCTTCTGTTACTTTGTTAGTTTTGTATAAAACGATAGAGCCTAGCAATGTTATATTTTTGTTACTTTCAATATCTTTTAAAAGCGTTATTATATGATTTTCATTCCATACATAAGGGCGTTGATAGTCTGGTATAATTAAGTTTTTACCTAAAAGTCCTGCAAAATCAATAATTTTTGAATTTATACTCATTTTCTCTCCTTAGCTTAAAAAGTATTTTGTAAATATTTTAAATAAAACTTAGGCAAAGTTTTTAAACTTGGGCAATTATCAAACATATTACTTAATTGAAAAAAATTTTCTATCTTACTAGTATTGAACTCAAGCTTTTGATTAAAACTTTTACAATAATAAAACATATTTTCCATATTTTCTACATTTTTTGTATCAAATTCAAGCTCTTGATTAAAATTAAAACAATATGCAAACATTGCATCCATATCTTTTACATTAGAAGTATCAAATTCAAGCTTTTGATTAAAAATTTCACACGAAGAAAACATAACACTCATGTCTTCTACATTGCTTGTGTTAAGCTTAAGTAATTGATTAAAATTTGAGCAACCTGCAAACATAGCCCTCATATCTTTTACATTAGAAGTATCAAATTCAAGTTTTTGATTAAAACCACATATAAAAAACATACATTTCATATCCTTTACATTACTTGTATTAAATGAAAGTTTATTGTTAAAATTACTATCTGCAAACATAAAACTCATATCAACTACATTAGAAGTATCAAAACTAAGCTCTTCATTAAAATAATAACAATGAGCAAACATCCCACTCATATTAAGCACTTTGCTAGTGTCCCACTCGTTAATCCCACTAAAATCACTTCGCTTACAATTATAAAAAAGCCAACTCATATCGGTAATTAAACTTGTATCAATATCACCTAGATAAATGCTCTCATCATTTACTAGCTCTTTTAATTCTTCTTTTGTAGTTGGTTTTAGATTGTTTTTATTCGAAATTTTGCTTTTAATTAAAGGCTTTGTAGGGCTTAAGACAAATATTTTAAACTCATCTTCTATGTTTTGGTCAAAAAACACTACACCTTCTTCTAGTCTATTGTATATATTATTCATCGTTTCAACATATTCATAAAAGTTGCAGTCTTGCGGTAAATTTGTATATATAATACAACCATTTTCTACATTTATTGAGTCGTAATTATCATATGCTTTCAATATTCCGCATTTAATATTTTCTAACATTTGAGAAAGTTGAAAAAAGGTATATTCGTGAATACCACAGCTTTTGACATCTTTTAATAATATATTGTAAATAATCTTTAAAACAACGCCTTCTTCTATAAATAAACCTTCTTCGCTATATGCTAAAGTTATTTTATCACCATATATCTTTTCTATTAATTTTAACATTTTTACTCCTTTGATTTTAGCGATTGTATCATAATCAAGTGCCTGATTATGTCCATATGTGTTTTTTTAACAAATTTAAGTCAAATTTTTAATTCAAATTCTTTTAACAAATAAAAGAATTTTGTAAAACTTTTAGCATTTGTTTTTGGTGGTCTTCAATTTGGGTTTTTTGCCAAATCTGACTAATCAACTTATTACCCTTCTCATCTTTTTGATATTCTTCATTTTTATATATATCTAAAAGTTTTAAGCTAATTACTAAGCCTTTTTTTAAGTAGCTATCAAATTGTGATTGTTTCTCGTTAAATTGCTTATTGCTAAATCCTGAATTTTCCCCATTGCTTATTAAGGCTAAATTACCAAAACAATCTAAATAATCTGCATTTAACTCCTCACCATCTTTGCTATGTTGTGGATGAACATGCTCAATTGAACTAACATATCTAAAACGATAACTTCCTAAGGTTTGTTTAAAACCTTCCTTAATATCCTCATTATCATTTCTAAAATGCTCGCCAGTTAATAAGTAATACTCTAAACGATAAAACCAATAATGCGGGGTATTTGTGCCGTAGTTTAAAAAATTAAAATTAGGCTTATTTGTATTTTTCAAGTTTAAAATTGTAATATCTGTTTGTTTTTTACTACTAATTTCATCAAAAGAAATATCACTAATAATATCAATTAAATTTTGAGTGTTTTCTTTTGGGTTGTTTTCCTTTTTTAATTGTTTTAATGCCAAAAAGTCATCAATGCTTTTTAGGTAGTTTCTAAGATTATCTGTATTAACACTATCTTTTAACTTATTCAAACATTTTTTTCTAGCTATTCCTTCTTTACTCATAATTTCGTTTTTACAAAATTCTAAATAATGTGTTAAAAAGTGGTGGTAGTTGGTATTATCCCCACGCCTTGCTACTCTTAGATAGTTTTGGATTAGTTTTAATTCAGTAGTATTATCAACTTCATTCCAATCATCGTTTTTGTCATCATACTTTCTAAATCTATTCCATAATTTATATTCATTTTCTTCATCATCAGCTTTTCTTTTTATCACAAAGGTATCAAAGATAATTCTATAATTTTTTAATGCTCTTATTATTTTTATTGCTATTATTGCTCCACAATTATTATTAAATTCTAAACAATCCCAAGTGTTTTCAAGGAATTTATCTTTTTTTATTGATATTTTTATATCTGTTTTAAAAATAGTTGATTCTTGTCTTGATAAAATCTTAAAAACATGTAAAACAAAGGTAGGGAAATCAATAATGCTCTCAAACTCGGCTCTTTTTTGTTTTTTGTCTTTTTCTTTGTTTATTTTATGATTATCAATTATATCTTTAATACTTAGATTTTTATTTTCTATGTTGCTGTTTTGATTTTTATCTTCGTAACAAAATGTAAAATAATTCATCTGCGAACATTCATCAAATATCCTAGCGTATTTTGTAACTTTATTTTCCTTGTTTGTTTTACCCTCCGCTTTGCTTTTTTCACAATCACTTATTTTGTTTGTATTATTTTGTTTTTCTTCATAATCGCTTATTAGTTTTAATAACCTTGCCTTTAAAATATCTGTGCCATCAAGCTGAACGCCTATATTATTCATTCTTACAAAATATTTATTTAGCTCCACTTGATCGCCTAAAATCACTAGATTGAACTTAACTTGTTCTCTTATAAATTTAATAAATTGTTGCTTATCTTCTTCATTATCTTTACCGAAATACACTTCAAAAGTTTTAAAAGCATTCTTAAAACCTGCATTAGTATTGTTTGTATCATTAAAACACTTATCTAAAGATTTACCTTTGCAATATTCATCTATAGCCTTAGTATCTTCTTCTCTAATAGGCATTTCTATATTAAAATATTCTCCTACACTAACATGATTTTTTTCGAAATGTTTGAAAACTAGCCAAATAGTAGTTAGCCTTTGCTGTCCGTCTATAAGGATATATTTGTCATCATTTTCTGATACTACAATATTACCTATAAAATGAGATTTTTGTTCTTCTTGGTTTTTATTATGTTCAATACAATTTTCAAAATCATCTAAAAGAGCTTTTATTTGCTCATCTTTCCAAGCATAAAGCCTTTGATAAGGCGGAATTATGAAAGTTTTGTTTTTAACATCATTGTGAATAAAACTTGCGATTAACGATTTAGTGTTACTTGACATTATTTTTCCCTTTCATCATTATATTTATGTTTATATACGATTTTGTTTTCAAAATTTTTGTAAAAATTATCAAGATAGGCTGTTAGTTCATTGTGAGTTTTTGCTTTTATAATTTTATTTGCTTTTAATTCTTCTTCGTGGCATTTTTGCCCTTTCTCTTCTAGTAGTTTTTCCACTTCACTAGCATAACTTGCAAAATAAATATACTTTACTAAACCCTTAGCATTCTTAGGATAATTTACCCTATCTTCTAGTAATCTATGCGAATATACTATCCTTGATAGTGATGGTAATATCTCTTTAGAATTTTTAAATTTACTTTCATACAAAACTAAACACATCATAAATCCATCAAATGTATTTAAATTACCAACCTTTGAATGTGGTTTCCATAGATACTTAAAAAAATTATTATTTTTTTCTAAAATAGATTTATATATTTTTTCGTATTTTTCAAGATAATTAAAAAATTCATCACCTAATTGAAAATTAGCTAAAATTCCCATATCATAGAAGCTTTTACCGTCTAAGTTTTCATAACAAAGCTCATTAAAGGCAACTTCTCCAAAATTATTATCTCGACTACTTCCTTTTATCCATAGTCTTGCAGGAATTAAAAATTTTAATAAAAGTGTCTTTATATTAGGCTGGGTTTTGCATTTTTGTTCAGATAAACCCTCATAATATTTTGCCCATTTATTTAAAGTTTTTTCATTTTTGATAGATTGAAGATGAAAAGCTTTTATTAAATCATAGCTTTCTAGCTTTTTGCCTTTTGAGTTGGTATTGTCAAAAAAGATAAAAGCATCATCGGCTTTTGTTGTAGCTACTATTATAAATTGAGTTTTTTCTAGCTTTTCTAAAAAATCTTTAGCTTTATCTTCGTTGCTCAAATAGTTTTTAATATACTCATAATTATTCTTGATATTATCTTGAGAAATTTTATGAAAAAAGCTTACATCTTTTAAATAGTTATTATATTTTTCTAAAAGTTCTTTTAAATTATTATGGTTGTTTAAAGAAGCCATTAAAATAAGCTTAATTGTAGTTAGCCTTTGCTGTCCGTCTATCACTTCATAAATTATCTCATCATCTCGTTTAGTTTCATGCAAAATAATAGAGCCTAGCAAGGCTCCATTTTCACTATTTTCAATATCTTTTAAAAGCATTCTTGTTTGCTTTAATTCCCATACATAAGGGCGTTGGTAATCAGGTATGCTAAGGTTTAGTTCGGTTAATTTATTAAAAGTTAATATGCTTGAGCTTACATTATCCATAAAAATCCTTTAGATTATAAAATTACAATTTCATTAACTCGTTTTTAGCTTTTTCTAAATCATCAAGATTTAATAATAAATCAAATTCCTTAGGTTTTTTATAGACCTTATCATAATAATTGACTAAAAGTATTTTTGCTACACTTTTTAAATCCTTATTATTATAAGCAGTGCTTAGCTCATAAACTAAGGCATTTCCTAAATAAGGCTTTAACCTCTCAAGACAAAAATAAAAAAACTCCGAGCTAATGTTTTGATAATCATTCACACAATTTTGCACTCTAATATCCAAACTAGCTTCGCAAAACACCTTAATACCGCTATTCATTTGCTCGTAAAAATTATTAAATAAAGTTATAGTTCCTATGTTTTTGCTCTCTGCTTCTATGAATACTTTTGCATCTTTTAATACTTTTAATTCATTTATTAGATTTATATCAAATTGTTGTTGGCTAGGTTGTAAAAACCCACGAGAGCCAAAAGTTGAGCCGAAATGATGGGCTAATTTTTCTAAATCTATTTTATTATCAAGTAATTTTAAAAGCCTTGTTTTACCACAAGCTGTATTTCCTGCTAGGCTTACAAAATTAGGATTTTGATAGCTATTAAGGTACGAAATCATCTCGTTTCTAAGTTCTTTAAAACCACCTTCGCATTTATAGACTTTAAATCCAATCTCGCTTAAAATATGACCTATCGCACCACTTCGCTGACCGCCCCTAGCACAATAAATATATATTTCATCTTTATGTGGATTTGCTATATTTTGTATTTTTTTAAGATGAATGCTTGTGTTTTTACAAATAAAACTAGCTCCTAATAATTTTGCGTTAAATTTATTAGTAGCATATTTTGTCCCTACTAATTTATGCTCTTCATTATTTAAGGCAAAAAAGTTTAAGGATTTTTTTAAATGTGCTTTTTTGTATTCATTTGGACTTCTTGCGTCTATTAAAATATTTTTATTAGTATTTAAAAATTCTTTAGCACTAATTAGCTGCATTGTAGTTTTTAAAGCTCTCTTTTATCTTTAAATATAATTCATCTAGGCTAGTCCCTATAACTCTAGTATCACAAATAGTGGTTATAAAATTAGTATCCTTATGCCATCTTGGTAAGACATGCAAATGCAAGTGTTTTGCTATACCAGCACCTGCTGCATCGCTTAAATTAAGTCCGATATTTACTCCTTGTGCATGCAAGGTTGTTCTCATAATATTTTCAGCAAATCTAGCTATTTTTGCCATTCTAAGCCAAGTTATCTCATCTAAATCGTTTAAAAACTCAACATGCTTTCTAGGAGTTATTAGAATATGTCCTGGAGAATAAGGGTATTTATTCATTAAAACTCTACATAATTCATCTTCATAAACTAACACTTCACTATCTTCGCAAAAAGGACATAAACTTCTATCTTCTTTAAAATATTTATCACGCCAAGGTGCTTTTAGGTGTTGCATTAAGAATTCCTTTGTATTTAGTATTTGGAACATTTTTTAATAATTTATCGCTAGCAATAAAAATATCAAATTGTTTTATGGTAGCTTTAAATAAATCTATATTATTTTTAGCTAAAAATCCTAAGCTAAAACCACAATTTTTTGCAAGATTTAATAAATCATTATTAGCAATTTTATTCAAAACAATCCCATCAGCTCCGTAAATACTAGCTTTGATTAATTCATCTTCGCTTAAGTTTTTTGAATAATAAAATAAATGTTTTTTAACATAACGCCTAGCATAACCTAACTCATCAAAATTACTGGTAATAAAAGCATCATTTAAATCATTTAAGTCATAGCTAAATTTAATTATTTCATTTTTAAATTCGCTTAAATCTCTTGGATAAAACAGATTAAATCCAAGGCTTTTTATTAGAATTTCTTTGCTTAATTCTTGCATTTATTTATCCTTTGATTATGCAGTTTTATTTCATCTTCATTTAAAACATCTTCGTTTTGTAATACTTTTTGCATAGTTTCTTGTGCGTTTTTGCAATCATTTATTAAATAATATCCCCAAGCTAAAGTATCAAGAAAATAAGCATTATCAGGTTCTTGTTCTAAAGCTTTTTGTATTAGTTTTATACCTTTTGCAATATCAATTTTCTCATCAATTATTGTATAAGCATATATATTTAGCATATTAGGAGCAACGCCACCTTTAGCTACTAATTCATCTAATTTGAAATAATCAAATTCTTTAGGATTATCTAGCATTTCGTATATATATGATTCTATTAAATAACTATTATTATTTTCTTTAATTGCTTTTTGATATAAAAATTCACTAAGTTTTTTATATTCTTTTAAATTAAAATATACTTTATAAGCTAATTCATCATCTAAATTAGCTATTTCATAAAGCTCTTTTTTCTTGTTAAATTCCAATAATTTCTTAGTTATTGTGTATAAAATATCTTTATTATTTGTAAATTCATAAAGCTTCATTCCTAAGCTAAAAATCTCATCAATATCTGAAGAATTATTAAGTTCATAAAGCGCTTCTAATCTATACAACAAAAACAATGAATAATCAGGATTTATAGGCACTAATTTAGTATACTCTTTGATATTTTTATAATCTTTTTCTTTAAATAATTTTAATATTTGTTCTGAATAGCCTTTAGGGTCTAATCTAATCGTTTTCTCCCACATATTAAGAGCTTTTAAAGCATTTAAACGCATTAATAAAAAAGGAGCTAATTCTGTATCTACTTTATTATTTTCTTCTGCGGTTTTATTAAATTCTTCTGTTAGTTTTACTACATCTTTATATTTTTCGTTAGCCATAAGCATTTCAATATATAAATATAATGAGTATAAATTGCTATATTTTTTATAATAATCTTTAGATATTTGTAAGGCTTCTTTTTTTAATCCTTGATTAAACAGCTCCTTACTCATAGCATTAGCTAGTGTAAAATCTTCGTTTTTTGATATGAATTTATAATACTCTTTTTTTGCTTGTTTATAATTTTTTTGTTCTACTAATTTAACAATATCTAGTTTTTTGATTAAATTATTATCTTTATCAATATCTCTTAAAGTATTTACTGCTTTATCCATATTTAAATTAGCAATAAAACCTTGTTTTATTCCATTTTCTAAATAAGCTTTTAATTTTGTTTCATCATATAATTTTAAATATGATTCGCTAGATAATTTAGCATTATTATTTTCGTTTAACATTGCATTTAAACGCAAATCATCAATACTATCAGCAAAAGTAATACTAGCTAATAAGATTAGTATTAATTTACTCCAATACATTCTTTTTTAAGCTCCTTTAGGTTATTTTTAAAATATTCCCAAAACGGAAATGTTCTACATTGCATAGGTCTTGCTTCATATACTCCACAATTTTTATTAATTTCATCAAAAAATATACAAGCAAAGCCATTGTTATATGGCTTTTCAATTAAGCTAAACCTAACGCCTACTTTAATGCAATATTTATTAACAAAATCATTAAAAGTTGTATTTTTTATCTTAGCTAGTTGGATAATTTCATCGCTAGTTAAAAATATATAACCACTCTCACCCGTGCAACACTTACCGCCACACTCACTGCATTTACTCTCATCAAATGAATATGAGTAATCTTTATTGTAAATCATAACTTTGAACCTTGATATTTTGATAAATTGAATTAAATTCTTTTGTTGTGCCATTACTATCGTTACATATTAAAGGTGGCAAAATCAGCACATCGCTTTTGCTTAATTTTCTTGCTTTAATTAATACTAAATTTGATGGTTTTTCAGCTTTTGTGTGAATAAATCTTATTATTTCGCATTTTAAATTCGTATTTTTTAAGGTTTCAAATATTAAATCAATTTTTTTAGCATCATAACAAAAATATAAAAAACCTTTTGGTTTTAATAATTTATCAGCACTTTTTAACAATATTTCAAGTGGCAAAAAATCAATATGTCTTGAAATATTTAAATGCTTATTTTGTGCTTGCATTTTAGAATAAAATGGTGGATTAGAGATTATAAAATCATAATAATTATAAACTTTATAATCTTTAATATCACCTAAAATTACTTTATAATCAAGATTATTTTTTTCATAATTTTTTTTGCATAGTTTTACATTTTCTTCTTGAATATCAATTGCATCTATTTTTATATTTTTATTTTCGCTTAATAATAGGCTTAAAATTCCACTTCCAGCACCAATATCAAGTCCTATTCCTTTAAGCTTATCTTTATTTATAAAATCATATAAAATTATGCTATCACTATTGTAGCGATAGCCGTTTTTATATTGATAAATTATCATTTATAAACTCTTAAAATAAAGCCTTTTTTATTGTCTTTTGAGTATTCAGGCTCTAAACTTGAGCTAATTAGTGCATTAGGAATTTTTGATTTTATATAACTTGCTGCACTTTTTGTTCTATCTTTTGATAATCCAAAATTAGCTAAGCGAGTTAATCTTTGCACTTCTTTGCTAGCCATATGAACTCCATCAATAGCACTTAAACTCTTAAAGCCACTATCATCAATTATAGGAGTTATCTCATATAAATAATTTTGATTATATTTTGCTAAGAATTTATCAAGTTCAAGCGAGCAAGTTTTACTAAGTCCAATTACTCCTGATTTTATATCATCACAAACAAAAGTATCTTGTAGTTTTAAACTATTTGTATTTAACGAACTTCCTTTTTGAGCTAATTCAAGTTTTTTTTCTAATTCTTGAATTTTTTCTTTTTTTGCTATTAGTTCGCTATTTTCTTGATTATAGTTATTTAAAGTTTTGATATTTATTTCATTTAGTTGTTTTAATAGCTTATCTTTTTCTTCTTCTAAGGCTAAAACTCTTTCAGAATTTGTATCCTTACTAATAGTTAATTTTAGTTGTTCAATTTCATCTAAAAGTGTTTTGTTTTCTTGTTTTGCTTTATTATTATCTAGTTCTTTAGCCGCATATTCTTCTTTTAAAGCTATATATTTTACATTTAGCTCATCATAAGCTTTTGAACTTTCGTAAAGTTTATTATTTAAGTCTTTAACATCGTTTTGTTTGTTACTTAAGCTATCGTTTTTATAGTTTAAAAACTCATTATTAATTTTATTTAATTGTGTGGTTAATTCTATTTTTTCTTTTTGTAAATTATCTAATTTTGTTTTTAAATCCATATTATTTGCACTACTTGCTTTTAATTGCTCATCAATTTTTTGAAGTTTTGCTATTGTTTCACTTAAATCTTTTTCTTTTTTCTTTGAGTCTAATTCTAGTTCTTTATTTTTTAGTTGCATATCTTTTAATGCTATTTCATTTTTTGTATTTTTATCTTGTAATTTAGCATTAGATTCATTAACTTTATTTAGCTCTTTTGTAAGATTATCAAGTGAATTTTGGCTTTTATCACTTAAATCCTTAATCACTTTAGTTTGTTCGTTTTTAGATTTTTCAAGTTCTAGTTTTGCTTGAAAAACTTCATTTTTTAATTCATCTCTTTGTTTTTCAATATTTTTCAAATTATCTAATTTTTGTTCCAAATCATTTTTAACTTGATTTAGTTTTAATATTGAAGTTTTAGCATCATCTAATTTTGCTTGGAGATTTTTATTATCCAAATTAAGCTTTACAAAATCAGAATTATTATTGCTTTTTAATTCATCATTTAGCTTGCTTGCTGCTTTTATTTCTTTACTTAATTCAAGATTTTTTAAGTTAAGTTCATTATTTACTTTACTTAATTCAGCATTTACACTTTCTAAATTCCCTAGATTTTTTACTCTTTGTTTTAAAATATCATTTTCTTTAACCACATCTGTGTAATTTTTTTGATTTGCTATGATTTTTGCATTTGCTTTATCTAATTCATCTTGCAATTTTCTTGCTAAATTATCGTGTTCAAATTCGTCCATTTGTTTTTGATTACTAAGAGTTCCTAGTAAAGAATTTAGATTTTTAACAGCGTTTTCTTTATCATTTAAGCTTAATTTTAAACTATCGTTTTCGCTTTTATAATTTGCTAAATCTTCATTTAGCTTATCTATCATTTGCTGATATGAGTTTTTGCTATTTTCATTTACTAATAAACTTTCGTTATTTAAACGATGAACTAATTCATTATTCTTAGTTTCTAATTGTTCGTTTTGTATTTTTAATTTTTCAATTTCTTGATATAGATTTTCTATTTCATTGGCTTTGGTATTGCTATTTTTTAAGCTTTCTATTTGCTTTGTAAGCTTTACAATTCTATCATTTAATATCTTATAGTTTTGTTCTTCAAGTTTTGGCAATTGCACTTGTTTTGTTTGTTGTTTTTGCTCTATTTTTACTTGTGGTCTTATTGGTGTTTGGTTTGTTTTTGTGTCTTTAGATGGAATTACAAAATAAATTCCACCTAAAATAACAGCACAAGCACCTAAGCTATATAGTGTTAAATTCTTCTTAGCCAAGCTTAACCCTTAATAATATAATCAGCAATTTTTTTAGCGTGATTTAAAGCAGTTATTATGCTTTCTCCATTTTTACTAGCAATATCTCCTGCTACGAAAATATTTTTAACATTACTTTGCATATTGGTATCAAAAGTAGGAACGCCCTTATCATCAATTTCTATTCCACTATTTGTTAGAAAATCAACTGGAGTAGAGCCGCCAATTCCATAAATTATCCTATCAAAAATCTCTTTTTCACCATTAGTATAAGTAACTTCAGGTTTGTTATCTACTTCATTTACTTCGCTAATATCAGTTGCTAATTTTAAAGTAAGTTTTGCTTCATATACATTTTTATGATTTATCTCATTAATTCTACTAAATTCAGCTCTTCTATAGCATAATGTAACATTTGCTTTTTTACTTAAATCAACAGCGTATTCAACAGCACTATTACCACCACCAACTACTAAGATTTTTTCATTTTCTTTAGCGTCGTTTGCGTTAAAATTGATAACTTTACTTAATTTTGAAGGTAGTTTATAACTTGGTTTATTTGGTTTTCCCATTCTACCTATTGAAATTACTGCATTTTTTGTTTTAAATTCGCCTTTACTTGAATATACAACTAAATTTCCATCAACTTGCTTGATTTTCTCAACTTCATTTGAAAACATTACTTTAAAAGAACCATCGCAAAGGCTTGTAAATAATTCTAATGAGCTTTCTTTTGTTCCATCTTCAAAAGGTATATTTCCTAAGTTTGGAATATCAATTTTATTATAAACTTTATCAACTCTTTTTCCATCTTTATAATAAGTTCTAAAAGTTTGACAATTCTCTGCTGCTTTTTCTATTAATAAAACATTTTTTAAACCATTTTTATGTGCTTCATAAGCACTTGCAATTCCCGCTGGACCTGCACCTATTACTACTAAATCATATAGCATTTAAGCTCCTTTATTAATTTTTTTGCTCTATATTAAGCATAAATTTTAAATTACAAGTAAAGATATGGAGAACAAATGAGAATTTTTACAGGACTTCAGCCAAGTGGGGATTTGCATATAGGCAATTATTTTGGAGCAATAGCTCCAATGATGAAAAGACAAAATGATAATGAAATGATAATGTTTATTGCAAATTATCACGCTATGACAAGTATTTTAAAGGATAAAAAAACAGCTAGTAATTTTAAAGATAATATTAACAAAGCAGCAGCTGCATTTTTAGCTTTAGGATTAAATCCAAATAAAAGTATATTTTATTTACAAAGTGATGTTAAAGAAGTCTTAGAACTTTATTGGATACTATCGCAATTTACTCCTATGGGATTACTTGAAAGAGCACATTCATATAAGGATAAAATAGCAAAAGGTCTTAGTGCAAATCACGGCTTATTTTCATATCCTGTTTTAATGGCGGCTGATATTTTATTGTTTGATGCACCATTAGTTCCTGTTGGAAAAGACCAAATTCAACACCTAGAAATTACAAGAGATATTGCAATTAAATTTAATAATGAATTTGGAAATGTATTTACTATCCCTGAAGCATTAGTTGATGAAAATACTCAAACAATAGTAGGCACAGATGGTGCTAAAATGAGTAAAAGTTATGGCAATACTATTGATATTTTCACAAGTTATAAACAACTTAAAAAACAAGTAAATAAAATAGTAAGCGATAGCACTCCTATTGAAGAGCCTAAGGATTGGAAAAATTGTAATATATATAAAATTGCTGAATTATTTTTAGATGAAAATGATTTAGCAAGTCTTCGTGCAAGGTATGAAAAAGGTGGAGAAGGATACGGACATTTTAAATTGTATTTATGTGATGTTATTTGGGAGTATTTTGACAAGGCTAGAAGTGAGTATGAAAGATTATTGCAAGGTAAAGAAATTGCTGATATATTAAACGATGGTGCAAAAAAAGCTAGTATATTAGCGCAAAATAAAATGCAACAAGTTTATAAAGCTTTAAGTTTATAAGGAGAAATTATGATAGATTTAAGAAAAATTGAAGAAAATTATGAAGTTTTTAATCAAAAATTAAAAGCAAAAAAAGTAGATGATGGGGTTTTAAAAAGTTTATTAGATAGCTACAATGATACAAAAGCGTTAAAAATAGAATTAGAAAATGCTCAAAGTTTTCAAAACAAATTCTCAAAAGAAATGGGACTTAAAGCAAAATCAGGAGAAGATATAAGTGAGCTTAAAAAGTCTTTAGATGAAAATAAGAAAAAAATAGCTGAATTAAACGAAAAAGTAAGCGTAAGTGAAGCTAAATTAAATGAAATTGCAGCTTGTATTCCAAATTTAATAGCTGATTGTGTGCCTATTGGAAATGATGAAGAAGAAAATGTAGAGATTAAAAAGGTATTAACTCCACCAACATTTAATTTCACTCCAAAAGACCATCATGATTTAGGTGTGGCACTTGGTTGGCTTGATTTTGAGCGTGGTGTAAAAGTTGCTAAAAGTCGTTTTGTAGCTTTACGCGGTGAAGGTGCAAGACTTGAAAGAGCATTATATAATTATATGATAGATTTTAACCGCTCAAGAGGATTTGAGTTTGTAAATACTCCTTATATTGTAAATGCTAATACTATGTTTGGCACAGGACAATTACCTAAATTTAAAGATGATTTATTCAAAATTGATGGCGAAGAATTGTATTTAATCCCTACAAGTGAAGTTAGTGTAACAAATCTATATAATGATGAAATTATACCTTTAAATGAATTGCCTATCAAAATGACTTGCTATTCACCTTGTTTTAGAAAAGAAGCAGGAAGTGCAGGGCGTGATACAAAAGGAATTATCCGCCAGCACCAATTCGGAAAAGTTGAACTTGTAAGCATTAGCACTCAAGAAGATAGCGATAAAGTATTTGAAGATATGCTTAGTTGTGCAAGTGATTTATTAACAAGCTTAGGTTTAGCTCATAGACATTTAATGCTTTGTAGTGGGGATTTGGGCTTTAGTGCAGGAAAAACAGTTGATTTAGAAGTGTGGCTACCAGCACAAAATAAATATCGTGAAATTAGCTCTGTTAGTAATTGCTATGATTTTCAAGCAAGACGCGCAAAAATAAGATATAAAGATGAAAATGGTAAAAACAAATTAGCTCATACACTAAATGGTTCAAGCCTTGCAGTAGGTAGGACTTTAGTAGCTATTATGGAAAATTATCAAAGAGAAGATGGCACAATAGCAATACCTGAAGTATTACAAAAATATATGTAAGATAAAGTATGACAGAAGAACAAGTAATTGTTATTGAAGAAGGAAATACTCTTCCAGTAAAACAAAGTAAGTTCAGCAAAAAAAGTATAATTTTAATCGCTGGACTTTCTTTACTTATTGTTATTTTATTAGTAGTTTTGCTGTTTTTAATTTTTACTCAAGATAAGTCAAAAGAAATTAAAGTTGAGCAAAATGAGCTAATAGAGCCAAAAATAAGCATTCAACAATTTAAAAGCCAAAAATTAGATTTAATGGTGGCAAAAGCCAATGCTTTATACGAGAGTGGAAACAAAAGCGAAGCTTTAAAAATATATGAAAATATAGCTAAATATAATGAGAGTTTTTCGCATTATAATTTAGGAGTTTCAAGAATGAAACAAGCAAACTATAAAGGAGCTTTAGAGAGTTTTCAAAAGGCTTTAGAAAATAATGAAAATAACACGGTGGCTGCTTTAAATGCTGCTGTTTGTGCTTTAAAATTACAAAAAGATAAAGAATTTAAATATTATATAGATTTAGCATATTCTTATTTAAGTAATGAAAAAAACTCAAGCCTTTATTATTATTACTTAGGTTTAGTGAATTTTTATAAAGGATTTTATCCTGAAGCTTTACAAGCATTAAATAAACAAATCCATCCACTTTATCAAAACGACGCAAGATATTTAAGAGCAAAAATATTAAGCTCATTTAATAAAAGTTCTGATTCTATAAGAGAGATTAATTTACAAGATTCTTATGATAAAAATTTATCTTTAGGATTACTTTATGCAAGAAATGCTGAATATAACAAAGCAAGATTTTATTTAAAAAATGCACTTGAAAAAAGAATAAAACCAAAAGAGACAAAATTAGCTTTAGCTTTAGTTGATATAAAATTAGCAGAATATCAAGAAGCTTCAAGGTTTTTAAAAGAATTAGAAAAAAATGATTTAGAGTGGCTTAAGTCAAGTTATAATGTCAAAACAACCATAGATGATAGGATATTTGATATAAATTACGCTCAACATACTTATGAAAAAACCTTTATAGATTCAAAGCAACAAAAATATGATTTGATATTTTATTTTTCGCCTTTTAAAGTATTTGATGCGACAAGTGCGACTAAAATGATAAATAAGGCAAATGTTAATATTTACTTAGATGATTTAGATAAAAGCTCAAATTATCTTAAAAATAGTCAAACTTTATCAAAGATAAATATACAAATTACAAAAGCTTTAAATTATGCTTTTAGTTATGATATAAAGAGTGCTAGTGAGTTATTAGAAGAATTAGTAAAGCTTTATCCACAGCATAGTATTTTGCAATATGATTTAGGTTTAGCATATGCACTCTTAGGCAAATATGATTTAGCAAAAAAACACTTTTTAGCTAGTTATCATTTAGACCCTAAGGATTTAAGAGCAGGAATTTATGCTTTATTTTGTTCGGATTTGTTATATGATGATACTACGAAATTAGAGCAAGATTTACAATATAATTTAAATTATGTTGAAGATGAAAAAGATAGAAATTATTATTTAGCATTGCTTTCAATTAAGAAAAAAGATTATGTAAATATGCAAGGTTTTTTGAACCAAACTAATACAAATAATATTAGCAATATTAGTTTAGAAATTCTTGGATTTTATATGCAAAATGATTATGATAAGATGATAGATAAATCAAAAGTTTTAATAGACTTAAGTGATAATGACATAATCGCAAATATTTTATATTTTTCTTTAAAAAATAATAAAAAAGATGTAAAAGCCTATGCTAAAGATGTTCAAATGTATTTTCTCAACAAAAAATTAGATTATCGCTCATTATTTGGTGGTGCTAAAATAGTAGGGTATAACTATGTAAAATTAATGCAGATTTCAGGTCTTTTACAACAAGAAAGAGAAAAATTAAAGCAATATTTAAAAACTAATGAAGACATAGGAGCTTTAAAAGCACTTGCTTATATAGATATTTATGCTAATGAATTTGAAGAGAGTTTTGCAATTTATAATAGTTTGATTGATGATTATCATATTGAAGATTCTGATATTTTATTTTTAGCTAGTGTTGCAGCTATTGGAGCAGGGCATAATAATTCAGCTATAGCCTTACTTGAGCTATCTCGTGTAAAAAATCCAAGCAATCTTGAATCAAGATTGGCTTTAGCTTTACTTTATCACGAAGCAAAAAATTATGAATCAGCTATATCACAATATGAGAAAATGAATGATGAATACAAATCAGAGTTTTTTACATTTCAGATATTTAGATAAGATTTAGTTTTTAGCTAAATCTTATTATTTTCAATTTCTTTTAAAATGTTTTTGCAAGCATTATTTAAAATCATATAAACTTCATCAAAATTATTTGTATACCAAGGGTCAGGCACATTTTTATATCCTAAATCACAATAAGAACATATTGGTTTTACTTTGTCTTTAAACTCATAAAAATTATTTAAAACATCTTTATAATTACTCTCGTCCATAGTAAGGATTAAATCATATTCTTGGCATAATTTTTTTGTGAGTTTTTTTGATACGAAATTATCGCATTCAATATTTTTATTTTTTAAAAGTTTTTTCGTGCCTATATGCATATCTTCTCCATCGTGATAACCTGCTGTTCCTGAACTTGTTATTTTAAATTCTTTATTTTTGCATAAGTCTTTCATAATAAACTCAGCCATAGGGGAGCGACAAATATTGCCTAAACATACAAACATTATCTTCATTTTATTCCTTTATAAAACTTATTCTATATTTTCTTTAAAGCTAGTTAGCTCACTCATATTGATTTTTGAAAACTCGGTTGGAAGTCTTGGTTCATAAGGTATTCTTTGTAATGCAATATCAGCAACCGATTCTTTTTTAGCAGGTGCATTTACACTATAAAATGCCCTTTCAATTTGTATTAAATAAGATATTATATTTGCAATATGAGTAAATATTTTTGAGTTTTTATGAGTTTGTAGTTTTTCACAAAACTCATCTACAACTTCATTAATAATTCTTGAAAATAGCTCCTGACATAATTCATCATTATTTTTGCATAAAACGCTACCTAGATAAAACAAAAAATTCATACTATCTTCATTATCGCTAAGATTCGTGTTTTTGATTAAATTAGCTCTTTTTAAAATTCCTGTTGCAATTATTCTCATTTTGCCATTATCACGCCCTTCATCATAAAAACTAGCATCAGTAGGCACATTTACATAAGAAAAATCATAAAAAACAGCATTTTGCTCATCTTTATAAGCTGCATAATCAGTATCTAAAATTACTTTAAAATCATCTTTTAAATCATCTAAATTATCATAAAAAAACTTAGCTTGTTCTCTTAAAGTATTAAAATCATCATTATTCATAAAGCTAATTGCTCTAGCACAAAATTCGTAAAAATATGACCTAGTTATATTTAATTCTTCGTTCATTTTAACCTTTCAAAAATTTATTTAATTTTTCTTCAAGTGGTGCAAAAAAACTATTTGTATCATCAAAAACTTGAGCTTGTTTTAGCATCATTATCTTAGCCTTACAATCAGCACAGCAATAAAGCGAGTATTTTTTCGTAACATCAGAGCTAAAAGCAGCCCCTAAAATACCAGCTATTTTATCAATTGATTTTTTAGTAGCAAATTCTTTACCACACTCAATACAAGCAAATAATTCATCTTTAGCTAAAGTTTTATGAGTAAAGCTAATCGGATTTAGTTCTAAAATATCATTTTGTATAAAAATAGTATCTTTTTCAGCACAAGAATTTATACAATATCCACAACTTGTGCATAATGATGCGTTAAATTTAATAGCATTTTCTTTACTATCAGCTAAAATTGCATTCGTATTACAAGCCCCAGCACAAGAAGCACAAAGGGTGCAAGTGCTTTCATTTATGCTAATTTTTGCATAATTTTTAGCAGTGATTACGCCTTTATCTAAATTATTTAACATAGAAGAGATTTTTAAGCCAAAAAGCTCTCTTTTATTTAGTCTAAAATTACTTTCGCTTGATTTAAATTCTTTTATCAATTCATTTGGAATTTCATCTAAATTTGCATTTACATATATAGCTATTTTTCCTGTGATTGCCTTGCAAATATCATTTACTAAGTTGATTTTTTCGGCTAAAAATTCGCTAATATCTCCAACTATAGCAATGCTTTTACCACTTGTGTTTATTAAATGTAAAAGTATTAATTCATCTAATAAATCAAAAGGTATATTAAATGGTAAAAAATGCTTTATATTAAAATCATTATCATAATTTTGAGTTATTATTATTTGCTCGTTTTCATAGATTTTGCTAATTTCTTTTATGCAATCTTTATTAAACTCACAAAACTCAAGTGCATTAGTAGGACATACGCTTACGCATTTTGCGCAATTAATACAATCAATTTCGCTTATTATGATTTTTTTATCATCAGTGCTTAAAGCCACGCTAGGACAGGCTTCAACGCACCAACCACAATGCTCACTCCTACGCCCATCTAATTGGCATAAACTTGAATTAAACTCAATCTTTCTTGTAAAGCTAATTTTACCCGTTAAAGAATTTAAATCTTGCAATATATTTTCATGATTTATTAATACTGCGTGATTGTTTAGTTTTGTTTGTGAAATAGCTAAATCACAATCTAATTCGCCTTCTTTAGTAACTACTACAAGTGAGCCAATCCCACCATAAACAAACTCAAATTCACTAACGCAAACAGCCTTATAACCATTATCTATTAATTTATTTTTTAAATCTTTATCATCAAATAATATGCAAATTCTTTTATCAATATTCGCATATAAATTAATCTCACTTGAATAATCATAATTAATAGCTCTTGCTTCATATAATTTTTCTAATTTTTCATTATTAAAAGCACTTGAGTTTTTTATATAAAAATCAATTTCAGGAGCATAGATTAAAGCATTTAAAGCCTTATCATTTGCTATTAGAAATTTCTCACTAGTAGGGCTATTTATAACGGCTATATTTTTGCCTAAATCATCTATAAAATCAGCCTTTTTTAAATATGCAAATTCTTTCATTTTTACCTTTCCTTGCTAGTATTTTAAAAAATATTTAAGGATTTTAAAATGCTACCACAAATATCAAAATTAATTAATGCCTTTAATGATAAACCTAGTTTTTTAGTTAGCTTTTTGGCTAAAGAATTAATAAATGAACTAAGAGCTACTAATAAAGAGCAAAGTTACGAGATGATACTCAAAGAGCTTAATGAAAGAATTAATAAAAGGCTATTAAAAGAGCCAAGAGCATTGATAAATGCTACTGGTGTGGTGCTTCATACAAATCTTGGTCGTGCTTTAATGAGCGAGAGTGATTATGATGAATTAAAGGCTTTTCATACTAATAATATTAATTTAGAATTTGATTTAGAAAGCAATGCAAGGGGTAAAAGAGATGAAAATCTCATATTTTATTTAAAAATGCTTTTTGGTTGCGAAGATGCACTTGTGGTAAATAATAACGCTGCTGCTGTGTTTTTAGTATTAAATACTTTAGGTAAAAACGAAGGTGTAATTACAAGTAGAGCCGAGCTAGTAGAAATTGGTGGGGGATTTAGAGTAAGCGATGTGATGCGTGAAAGTGGAACAAAGCTTATTGAAGTAGGGACTACTAATAAGACTAAGATGAGCGATTATGAAGCTGAATTAAACAATGCAAAAATGATTTTAAAAACTCATAAATCAAACTTTTATATCGGTGGATTTAGTCAAGAAGTAGATGCGATTAGCCTAAATGATTTAGCTTGTAAAAATGAAAAAATATTTTATTATGATTTAGGTAGTGGCTATGTGGATTTAATAAATGATAGTTTAAGGGATGAACCTAGTGTAAAAAGCCTAATATCTAAAGGTATTAGCTTGGTTTCATTTAGTGGGGATAAATTATTTTCTAGCACTCAAGCAGGAATTATTTTAGGTAAAAAAGAACTAATTGAAAAATTACGCAAAAATCAGCTTTTAAGAATGTTTAGGCTAAATAAAACTAGCTTATTAATACTTACAAAAGCTGTTAAAAATTATTTAAATAAAGACTATGCAAATCTACCAAGCCTAGCTTTATTAAATGATACAAAATCTCAAGTCTTAAACAAAGCAAAAACCTTGCAAGAGCTAATCAATTTTGGCGAAATTATAGAGAGCAAAAGCCTAGTAGGGGGTGGCTCAATGCCTGAAAAATTACTAAGCGGCTATGCTTTAAAAATTAAGGCTAATAAAAGCAAGATAAACGAACTTTTAAATAAAGGCGTAGTGGCTAATTATGATAAAGATAGCATAATAATTGATTTAAGGAGCGTTTTACCTAATCAATTAGAATGCTTAGCAAATATCATAAAAGAAGTTTTAAAGGATTAAATATGGAATTTACTTTATTAAATCAAGATGAAGTAGCGATTAATCTAAGTGATTTTCGCGGTAAAAAGGTGATAGTGTTTTTTTATCCAAAAGCTTACACTCCAGGTTGTACCAAGCAAAATTGTGAATTAAGTGAGAGTTTTGATAAATTGCTTAATGCAGGATATGTGCTGATTGGAATTAGCCCTGATAAGTGTGAAAAACTAGCGAAATTTAAAGCTGAATACGGCTTAAATCAGATTTTATTAAGCGATGAATTTAAAGAAGTGGCTAAGCTATTTGGTGCTTGGGGGATTAAGAAAAATTATGGTAAAGAATACGAAGGGCTTATTCGCTCGTGCTTTATCCTAGATGAAAACGGCGAAATCATTAAAGAATACAAAAACCACAAAGCAACAGGCTTTGCCGCAAGACTTAATAAGGATTTATTAGGAGAATAAAATGAATGCAATCATAGAAAAAGATGAGAATGGTTATTATGCTTATGTTCCTGCTCTAAAAGGCTGCGTTTCGCAAGGCGATACTTACGAAGAAGCGTTAGAAAACATAAAAGAAGCAAGCGAATTATATTTAGAGAGCTTAAGTGATGATGAGAGATTAAAGCTTTTAAATGCTTTTGTTTCTATAGTTCCTTTGCAAGTTGGCAAATATGCCTGAATTACCAGTGCTTACTGCTAAAGAATGTGAAAAATTGCTTTTAGAAAACGGCTTTATTTTTGATAGACAAAAAGGTAGCCATAAGATATATTATAAAGATAATTTAAGAATGGTTTTACCTTTTCACAGCGGCAAAACCTTACACCCAAAAATAATAAAGCAAGTTTTAGAGCTTATAAAATGATTTTTAATACTTTAGATGAAATTATTAAATTAGATTTTGTTTAATTAGTGGGATTTTAAAATAACAATGCTTAGCAAATATTTTAAAAGAAGTTTTAAAGAATAGAGTATAAAAATCACAAAGCAACAGGTTTTGCCGCAAGACTTAATAAGGATTTATTAGGAATTTAATTCCTAATAATGTAATCATCAAGGTTGCTATGATCAAACATATATTTGGTATTAACATCGCTAAAGATAGCAAAATTAATCTTATAAGTGCCTTTACATTTATAAAACATATAGCTCATATCCTTTACATTAGTAATATTCCAAGTGTTTATTCCTTGAAAGTTTTTTCTTTTTGATTTATAAAATAATCTACTCATATCGGTTATTAAACTCGTATCAATTTCGCCTAAATTTATACTCTCATTATCTACTAAGGCTTTTAATTCTTCTTTTGTTTTAGGTTTATAAACGCTTTTTATTAGTGTATCGTTAGCAAAATTAATTTCTTGTTTATATGCATAACATCTAAATATAAGCCCATAAATATTAGCTTTTGAAATGTTAAAATTGATTGCTTGATTAAAACTTTCGCACCCACAAAACATCGCACTCATATCAGTTACATTACTAGTATCAAAGTTTAAAGCTTGATTAAAATTTATACAATTAAAAAACATTCGGTGCATATTATTTACATTACTAGTATCAAAATCTAAAGTCTGATTGAAATTCTTACATTCGCTAAACATCCCACTCATATCAGTTACATTTCTAGTATCAAAATCTAAAGGCTGATTAAAATTCTCGCAAAAAGAAAACATCCAACTCATATTAGTTACATTTCTAGTATCAAAATTTAAAGGTTTATTAAATTTCTCACACCATTTAAACATCCAACCCATATCAGTTACATTACTAGTATCAAAATCTAAAGGCTGATTAAAATTATCACAACCATAAAACATCCAACTCATATCAGTTACATTACTAGTATCAAAATCTAAAGCTTGGTTAAAATTCTTACATTTATAAAACATTTCACTCATATTAGTTACATTACTAGTATCAAAATTTAAAGGTTTATTAAATTTCTCACACCATTTAAACATCCAACTCATATCAGTTACATTACTAGTATCAAAATCTAAAGGTTGATTAAAATTATCACATCCAGTAAACATTCTACTCATATCAGTTACATTTCTAGTATCAAAATCTAAAGGCTGATTAAAATTCTCGCAAAAAGAAAACATCTCTCTTATACTAGTTACATTTCTAGTATCAAAGTTTAAAGCTTGGTTAAAATTCTTACATTCATAAAACATCCAACTCATATTAGTTACATTACTAGTATCAAAATTTAAAGGTTGATTAAAATTATCACATCCAGTAAACATCCCACTCATATTAGTTACATTATTAGTATCAAAATCTAAAGTTTGATTAAAATTATCACATCTAGAAAACATCCCACTCATATCAGTTACATTTCTAGTATCAAAGTTTAAAGCTTGATTAAAATTCTTACATCCAGAAAACATCCCACTCATATCAGTTACATTTCTAGTATCAAAATCTAAAGGCTGATTAAAATTCTTACAACTAAAAAACATCCCACTCATATTAGTTACATTATTAGTATCAAAATCTAAAGTTTGATTAAAATTTATACAATCAAAAAACATCCAACTCATATCAGTTACATTGCTAGTATCAAAATCTAAAGGCTGATTAAAATTCTTACATCTATCAAACATCCCACTCATATCAGTTACATTCCTAGTATCAAAATCTAAAGGCTGATTAAAATTCTCACAATCATAACACATCTTACTCATATTAGTTACATTTCTAGTATCAAAATCTAAAGCTTGATTGAAGTTTTTACAATTTTCAAACATACTGCACATATTTTTTACCCTAGAAGTGTCCCAAGTATTTATGCCACTAAAGTCTTTTCGCTCACTATCTTTAAAAAGCTCACTCATATTAGTTATCAAACTCGTATCAATATCAGCTAGATTTATACTCTCATTACTTACTAAAGCCTTTAATTCTTTTTTATTTTTAGGCTTGTATTTTAATTCATTTGTTTTTGACATTTATTCTCCTTTTATTTGTGATTTGATTGATTTAAATTCGTGTAATTTGAATTAGGAATTTCAATAATTGCAGGGCAATTTTTTAAAATCATATTTTTTATATAGGTTTTTAAATTAATTTTCATAGTATTTTTATCGTTGAATTTTTCTATTTTATTTAAATTAAAATGAAAAGTTTTATTAAGACTAACGCAGTCTTTAAACATATAAAACATATCCTTTACTAGCTTTGTATCAAATGTGAGTTCTTGATTAAAATTAGAGCAATTACAAAACATTCTATTCATATTGATAACATTTGAAGTTTTAAGATTAATTGGCTTATTTAGATTAATACAATTATAAAACATTGAGCTCATATTGTGCGTTTTTTTGCTATTGAGATTGATTTCTTGATTAAAATTAATGCAGTTATAAAGCATTTCACTCATATCAAAAACATTCTCGGTATTAAAGTCAAGGCTTTGATTAAAATTTACACAATTATAAAACATAGCATTCATTTTAAAAACATTCTCGGTATTAAAGTTAAGGCTTTGATTAAAATTAATGCAGTTATAAAACATATAACTCATATTATTAACATTAGCAGTATTTAAATCTAATGAACTATTGAAATTTTTACATTCTGCAAACATTTCGCTCATATTAAGAGTGTTTTTGGTATCAAAATTAAGGCTTTGATTGAAATTAATGCAGTTATAAAACATAGCATTCATATTTTTAACATTAATAGTATTAAAGTTAAGAACTTTATTAAAATTAGTGCAATTATCAAACATCATTGACATATCAACAACACAATGCGTATTAAAATTAATATCGCTATTAAAGGCATTG